>NZ_AKZL01000038.1:0-44241 GCF_000282755.1 Shewanella sp. POL2 | reverse complement strand
TCAATAATAGTTTCTTGCCTTTGTTGAAATGCCTTATAGCCAATTCCCGCTAATGGCAACAAGTAATAATATTGAAATCAAACGGTTGAGTGAGGTCTGGGGTCTCTTGGTATTGGCGCTTTTGTTGCCTCGATTGACCTGCGGCGTTCGGCTTGCGGCTGTTGATGTGGGGGTTGCTGCCAGTACCGCAACGCCCTCTATTGAAGCGATTACAGCTTTAATTTTGCCGTCATTCTGGACTTCTGTTTGGTATAAAATGCTATCGCCGACTTTCGGTTTTCGCGCCATCTTCTTAAGTACTGAGATATGGATAAACACATCGCGATCACCACTTTTATCGGGCTGAATAAAACCAAATCCCTTTTCATCGTTCCAGCGTACTAAAACGCCTCTCTCCATGAGCATTGATAGTTTCCTTATGAGTTGATTCTGCGCCTAATTGGATTTACTTGCATAAAAGGCTGCCAGCTAAGTTACTCAAGTTACAGCCTTTTGGCAATTTGTATCTGGGTTGCATCGCGATTGATGCACTTTGCTTTGTGCGGGCGATGGCCTCAGTACCTTGTGGTTTATTTGATTTGAAAAACAACTCACCAAACCGTTTTGACTAAATTTTGCGCTAAAAACTTGCCATATTACTGTGTGTCGCATAGTATTTGCTGTGTGCCACATAGTATGTACGGCACAGTGTTAATTATAGGAATTGAGTATGACAAGTTCACAGCTAGTCAAAATGCGGCTCGAGTTACGCCGTGGCGTATTAGTGTTGGCGGTATTGGGATTGTTAAAACAACCCCATTATGGTTATTCGCTTCGCAAACAGTTGCAGGACGGCGGTATCGATATCGACGAGGGAACGCTGTATCCCTTAGTGCGCCGTTTAGCCGAGCAGGGATTGTTAGAAAGTGAGTGGCGACAGGCCGAAGGGCGCGAACGCCGTTACTATCAATTGTCATCATCGGGGGCTGAGCTACTTAGCCAACTAACCGAGGAATGGCAGCAACTTAATGGTGCCTTGGCATTTTTGCTAGGGCAGGTTACCGATGAGAATACTGAGGAAAACTGATATGGAATTAGTTGACCGTTATATTGCCGCTGTGCAACGGGAATTGCCCGAAGATAAACGTCAGGAAATTAGTCGTGAACTCAAAGCCAATATCTGTGATCAATTGGATGCCCTTGCTGAACAAGGTGAGCTGTCGGAATCACAAATCGCCGCAGTGTTAAAGCAAATGGGACATCCGGCACAGGTCGCCTGGCAATTTGTGCCACCAAGCCCCATAGTGGCTAATGAAGATATCTCTTTGTTTAAGTACACCTTGTATATGGTGCTGGGCGTCTTATTTGTATTGCAGGTGATTGGTGGGGCGACCCAATGGCTTGGTGCGACTGAAGGGAGTTTATTAGGATTTCTGCTGCATATTGTCCATGGCTTTATCGGTGATGCTTGCTTTGCATTTACCGTAATTGTGTTGTCATTTTGGAGTTTTTCAATTCAGGGAAAATCAATTTCCGCTGGCTGTAGTAAAGACTGGCAACCGCAACAACTGCCCAAAGTGGTGCCTTCTTGGCAGCAAATCCGCTTTAGTGATGTGTTTTTCGATCTAGCGACTTATCTTTTTTTACTCTTGGTAATTTGGAATAGTGTCTGGATGAGCGCCGAGCAACTGGTGGCACGTTCAGTTATCTTCAGTGTTAATGCACAGCAATTGCTGCAATGGTTTAGCCCCATTATCTTGCTGTCTATTTTCAATAGTCTTTGGCAACTGCGCCGTCAGGTGTGGACGGCAACATTATTGCTAACGAATATGGGGATGAATCTAGCCTATGCGTTATTGCTTGTCTTTCTGGCGTTTAACTCGCCATTGTTACAGGTTCAAGGATCTGACTTAAATGGTCTTTTTACAGTAGAACAGTTAGATAAATGGTTAAGCCATGTCCTGTTGATTACCGCATTATTCCCCACTTATGAATGTATCCGTGATCTGTTGAGGTGGCGAAAGTTAACTGCAAGCTAGAGGCTTAAATCGTGGCGTGATTCGTGGTGAGGGATTATTTGTTTTGCTTACTGCTAATACTTGCTTGCGCTTGTTGCTTGTACAGTTCAAATAAACCCTGCTGCTTCATTTTTTTGAGTTGTGCAGCAAGGTTTATAGCCAGTTGGCTATGGCGCTCGTTTAAATACCCATAGCTTGTGATTGCCTCTAATGTCGCTATCGGTTTTATTAGGCCGTCTTTAAACTCAGGAGTTTGCTGAAGGAGTTGTGAACTTATTTCTGAATCGATGTAGATATCTATCCGGCCGTGAAGTAATTTTCGAAATGAGTTAATGGGTGAAGATGATTCACTAAGCCGCGCTTCTGGTATAAGCGCTGTAAGGATTTGTTCAACCCGCAATATGCCTCGGTAATATTCAACCTTATAGTCTGCTGTGGTTAGTGATTGCCAATCAGTAAGCTTGATATTCGGATTATTACTAAAGGCGATTAAATGTGTTTCGATAATGGGTTCTTCAACCCTAATCACATGTTGTACTTTATCGCCATAGGTGAACACTCTACCGGGTTCGCCATCGACTTTACCTGACTCCAGCATTTTGCTGGCTCGAATTGCGGGTACGAGTTCATAACTAAATTGATAACCCAGTTGGTCTAAGGCATGGCTGTAAATGAGTTCGGCCCATTTAAAGTAAAAGCTATGTTCAGGATCCTCATAAAACGCCATAGTAAATATGGGTTTATCCGTTACACTCGCCGCTGTTGGCGACGGTGTGGTTTCACTCGCTTGGGCGCTTAAGCAAAAGACGATTCCAATTAATATATTGGATATACCCGCAAGGTTCCTAAACGGCATGCTCACTCCCTTTAATATTGACTATATAACCTGAACTCGGGGTAACGAGTGTCGAAAAATCTAAACTCAACAAACTAAATAAATGCTATAAATGATTATTTTGAAAAGAAAAATTTTTTCTGACTGAATGCGCAGATTTTTGCGCATATCAAGGCACTCTGTCGTACGCATAGTGAGCTCTGGTTATATAGAGTATAGCCATCCTAATTCACTGGCTTAGCTTTATTCTCCCTTGTTCTTCGAACGGTGAAAAACCTCAATATCGGCAACAAAATGTGATCTGATGGCGGACAAATTGTCCTTTTGTCAGTAAAAATGTGCGACTCAGCACATAAATTTGACAGATAAATGTTGTTGGCGATTTTTCTCTCACTGGAGTTTGAGCTAGATCCGCTTTTGTGCTGTGAATACAGTGTTAAATCCGCGTCATCAACTCGTTGACTCGGGAAACACTCAATGAAACTAAAACAACACATTTTAAAAACACGGTCAGCTAAAGCCTATTTAACCAGCGTATGTTTATTGCCACTTTGCGGCTTATCGGCCACAGCACTTGCTGATGATCTGGATAAAATCGAGCGTTTAGAAGTGCGTGGCAGGCAAATTAATACCTTAGGCCATAGTACTTCGGCGTCTGAAGGGATTGTGGGGGCGGCGGAGATCGAGAGTCGCCCGCTGCTGCGCACGGGGGAGATCCTTGAGTTTGTCCCCGGGATGATAGTCACTCAGCACAGTGGTTCGGGTAAGGCGAATCAGTATTTTCTACGAGGTTTTAACTTAGACCATGGCACAGATTTTAATACTCGCGTCGAAGGTATGCCGGTCAATATGCGGACTCACGGGCATGGGCAAGGGTATACGGATCGTTAACTTTTTAATCCCCGAGCTGTTAGGGGAAATACGTTATGCCAAAGGAGCTTATTATCCTGAAGTGGCAGACTTTTCTGGCGCGGGTGCGGCGCAAATTCTGCTCGCCGATGAACTCGCTTATCGCCAAGTTGGGGTGACCTTAGGGGAATACGGTTATCAACGGCTGGTGGCGACTCAGGATATGAAGACCGAGGTTGGCCGATTTATTTTAGGAACAGAATTACAGGCTTACGATGGTCCTTGGAGTGATATTAAGGAGGATGTCAGCAAGATCAATGTGGTAGGTCGCTATCTTACCAAGCTTAATGGCGGGGACTTTAGCCTCACTATGATGGCCTACGACAACAGCTGGAATTCGGCGGATCAAATTCCGGCGCGGGCGGTGGAGTCTGGGCTGATTGATTTTTACGGTTCACTCGATACCGATGTGGGCGGAGAGGCCAGTCGTTACAGTATTTCGGCGAATTATGACGCTGGCAACTGGCAGGCCAATGCCTATGCCATTCGCTCGACCATGGATCTGTTTTCAAACTTTACCTACTTCTTAAACGATCCCATCAATGGCGATGAATTTGAGCAGGTCGATGAGCGCACCATTTGGGGCGGCGATATTAAACGCGACTGGCAAATGAGTCTGGCGGGGACACAAATCAATTACAGTCTAGGTGCCGATGTGCGCTACGACGATATTGGTGCCGTGGGTTTATATAACACCAAAGCACGGGAACGCCTCAGCACTGTGAGACTCGATGAAGTGCAGGAACTCTCTACGGGATTGTTTGGCAAGCTGGAGTGGTTGCCTGCTGACCAATGGCGTTTGAATTTAGGCTTGAGATACGACTATTTCGATGTGCAGGTCGATAGTGATAATCCCCTCAACAGCGGCGATGCTTCCGATGGTATGTTGAGCTTAAAGGCGGGCGCTTCCTACCTAGTGAACGATAATCTGGAACTCTATATGAATGCGGGGCAGGGATTGCATTCTAACGATGCCCGCGGCGCAACCATTAAGGTCGACCCAGTCACGGGCGATCCGGTTGAAAAGGTCGATTTGTTAGTGCGATCCAATGGTGGCGAGTTTGGGGTCAAATACTATGATCGCGACTTTATTAACTTCTCTGCCGCGCTTTGGTATTTGGAACTCGACTCTGAACTACTCTTCGTTGGCGATGCGGGCAATACCGAACCAAGCCGCGCCTCTGAGCGTTACGGCGCTGAAATCACGGCCTATTATTGGCTTAACGATGATGTGAGCTTAGATATGGAACTGGCCTGGACTCGTGCCCGTTTTACCGAAAATGAACTCGATGAAGGCAAATATGTCGATGGTGCCGTGCCCTTTGTTGGCAGTGCGGGCATTACCTACCGTCCCGATGGCGATGGTTGGTATACCAGTGTCAGGCTGAGATATTTAGGTGAGCGGATCCTCGATAGTTTTGATGAGCATAAAGCCGATGACACGACTTTAGTTAACCTTGCCCTGGGTTATCAGTTATCGGGCTTCGATACTAAGCTGGAGCTATTGAATATATTTGATAGCAAAGACCACGATATCGATTATTTCTACGAGTCTCGTCTAGCGGGTGAGCCAGCTGAAGGTGTGGAAGACTTGCATTATCATCCCGTTGAGCCGCGTATGGTACGGGTGAGTGTCAGTTATCGTTTCTAACTTGAGTGACCATTGCTAGCGCCAGCCTTACGCTAAGTTTATTCTGCACCTAGGATAAACTTAGCGTTTCTATTCTGTTTAACATCATCATTTCGACATCTAGCTCAAATAAAATATTTTTAAAATCAAGATAGTTAGTCATGTTAGACATTGGGGTTGTAGGCGCTCTTTAAGGGAATACCCTCAAACACTCAATACTAAAATTGGTGATGAATATTAAACGGATCGCTGCCGTTATCTCCTGAAGTTTAATCATGGCATTAGCCACTTCCGTTACCGCTTCTTCTACCAACGAGGTGAATGGCAACGTTTAAGGCAAGCCACTTAACAGCCCAATACCAAGTGAACAATGCTAATAAGGGGCAACGCTGGCAGATGACACTACTAAGAGACGGACAAGATTCTATTATTTAAAGGGATAACACCACCTTTGAACAATAGGCTCCCAATGGCGAGTATTTGCATTATTTCTCCGTTGAAAGTGCTCTGTCACTTAGCGCAAGGGTGACTTTCGGGCGTTAAACATCAAGCACGATCGTGAGCTGTTATACCATGTGATCTCACTGGTATTGCCCGCTGATATAACTAACATTGACCTAAAACACTACTTTATTGAACTAACACAATTACTTTGCTTTGTGGTTTAAAGCGTTATCGAACACGGTCGCAGTGGCTTCTATAAATAGCGAAGGCCATGCCATTGAGGCACAAGACGGCCACGGCAGTCATTCGCACTCATCCGCCATTTGGCATTTTTTGGGAGGGCGCTGCAATAATTTACTATTCCGACCAAGAGCTCGGCGGCTAGAATGAGTAGTATCTAAAGTTGTGTTTGCCCTGTGAGATGAAGCTTGTCCTATGAGCCGTGTGACTCCCGTTGAAAATATCAATTACTGGCGCCATCCCAGTCTCTCGGGCATTGAACTGAGTCAGGCGGAATTTACCCATTTCAGTTTTGATAAACACGTGCATCTGGATTATCACTTAGGCGTGGTGACTCAAGGGGCACAGCAATTTATCAATAAGGGCTGCCATTATCAGCTAGGACGACATGGGCTATCGACCCTCAATCCCGATGAAACCCACGATGGACAAAGCCGCGACGCCGAAGGTTATCGGGTTAAGGTGATGTCGATCCCCGTGGAATATATGAATGGTATCAGCCTAGAGTTAGGGCTGAAGGCCCATTTCTTTAATGCACCTATGGTGGATGACCCCGCGTTATATCAGTACTTTATCCAGTTGCATGATTTGCTTATCCAAGGCCAATGTTCTGAGCTTGCGGCCGAGTCCCATCTGCTGAATTTTATGCAGCTGTTATTAACGCGCCATCCGGCAGGAGTGCTTAAACTTGAGCAGGATAGGGGGCTATCATGGCAGCAGTTAAATCGAATCAAACAGAAAATCCACGATGAACCTTGGCAAAACACTCAGCTTGAAGGTCTAGCCAATGAGGTCAACCTGAGTAAGTTTCAATTTTTAAGGCAGTTTAAACAGGCAACGGGGATGACGCCCCATGCCTACGTTAAGCGGGTGCGATTAGAGTTAGCGAAAAAGTCCTTAACCGATGGCGCACTGGTGGTAGATGTGGCACAGCAGTTAGGCTTTTTCGATCAGAGTCATCTAAATAAGGCGTTTAAGCAGGCTTTTTTACTCTCTCCCGCCCAATTCCAGCGGCGCATGCTTTAATTTGTCTCGGTAAATTAGCGGCGTGCAATTTATTACAATGCAAGCTCTGGCGATTTAGTCATACTGGACTTTCTGTTTTTCTTGTTTTGCGGAGCCGTATTGATGGATGTATCCCTGTTAGTCACTTTAGCTGTTATTCATTGTGTTGCCTTAGTGAGCCCCGGGCCGGATTTTGCCATTATGGTGAAGATTGCCACCTCACAGCCGCGAAACACCGCAATCGCCACGGCGGTCGGGATATCGGCGGCGATTTTAGCCCATACCATTTTGAGTTTAACCGGCGTTAGTTTAGTGATTAAAAGCTCCCATACCTTGTATCTCTTAGTGCAATTGCTGGGCGCTTCGTATTTGGCGTGGATGGGATTTGGCGCACTAAAGGCCGCGGTGGCTTTTTTCAGTAAACCCAAAACCGTATTGAACGGTGAGGGCGCCGATCCTTCTGGATTCACAACGACATCGGAAAACAGCGCTGATATGTCAATGGCGGGCGCGGTCGACGCTTTGTCAGCTAAACAGGGTTTTATGAGAGGGCTTTATACCAATTTATTGAATCCTAAAGCCTTAGTGTTTTTCATAACCTTATTCTCCGCACTGATCACTCCCAGCGTGACGCCCGTGACTAAAGTCGCCGCCGCGCTGTTGTTATTTGTGTTGTCACTGCTGTGGTTTGGCTTTTTGGCGCTGATGCTCTCTAAGGCCAAGGTGCAGCAAAAGCTGCAACGACTGACGCCTATCATCGATGGGGTGATTGGGGTGATCTTTATGTCGGTCGCAGTGGCGATAGTGTCTAGTTTGCTGTTGGCTTAATGAGAACTGAGCGAGGCTGTGATTCGGCTTTTAACACATAGTCTTGGATGGGATTGTTTATGTTTATCCCATCTTAGCTATGCTATCCTTGCCAAGTCTTAATTTGGATGTTTTTGACTTTAAAGGAATAAGCCATGCCTCATGCTCTGTCTTCTCGAACATATTCAGCTATTCTTCGACTTTCGCGCTTAGGGCTTTTTGCAGGCTTGCTGCTGGGGAGTCTAAGCCTTGCGCCACAGGCTTTGGCTGCACTAGAAGCGGAATATGTGCCGCAGGTGCAAGCCTTGATTGATGCGGCCAAGGCGGGTGATCGTCAGGCGATTGCCAAGCAGATTGCTTATCCTCTCAAGCGGGAATATCCGCTCCCCGATATACAAAATCCACAGCAAATGCTGACGAGATTCCAGCAAGTCTTTGATAGCAAGTTGCTGAGTCAAATTGCCAATTCGACCACAGAGAACAACTGGGAGACTATGGGCTGGCGCGGCATTATGCTCGATCACGGCAGTGTTTGGTTGGACTTTGATGGCAAAATCTCGAGCATTAATTATCAAAGCCCAGAGGAAGCCAAATTAAGAGACGAGCTAATCGCGCAGCAAAAATTGATGCTACACGAGAGTGTGCACGAATTTGCTAGCCCAGTACTCGCGTGGGAAACCGCGCGATTTACCATACGTGTCGATGCCATCGATAATAACCAATATCGTTATGCCGCTTGGGCAAAGGGTAAATCCCTGAGCGAGAAACCTGATTTAGTCCTCAAAAAGGGTCAATTGGTGCGCGAGGGTACTGGCGGTAATCATTCCTTCCAGTTTAAAAGTGGTCCCTATCGCTATGTTTGCGATGTGATAGTGCTCAGCGCCGAAGAGAGTCCAGTGGGTAGACTTTATGTTTACAAAAACGATCAATTGCTAGTGCAGGAGCCTGTGATTAAGGCGTTATAGCTTAATTGGTCATTCGCTTAAGGCAATTCCCTGATGCGAATGCCATCGAGGTTGCCTGTAGCTGTCTTTTATCAACACAGGATTTAGGTTTGTTGTGATGATTAATCCCGCCAAAATCGCCGTTTTCGGCACTGCCATAGTGCTGTTGTTTTTACTAACTGAATGTCGCCAAAAAGAGCAAATTCCACTGTGCGGCCATGTCGAAGGTACGCCAATCGATACTAGCTTTGATGGCGGCCTAGACAATAACGACCGCACTCTGGCATCAACCAACTGCTTAAAAATCAAAGCACTTTACGATAAAAGTGATCGCCAAACTAAATGGTTTAGCAGTTCGCCTTCTATCGCTGTGATGAACGCCTTGGGTTACTTAAAACAAGATGATGCCGACAACAGTGGCGATTCCTATGCGATGACATTTAATGTACAGGAGGAATTTGTGTTTGGCCCAAGCCGAGGAGAATATGTGCAGTTTCGTCAGGACGGTAAGGGCGTTATCTTACCCGGCACCGAAGCGGCCAAGGGCAATGAGGCCAAGGTTGGTGTTAACGGTCAGTTTGACCGCTGGTGCCAAAAATTGGCCTCAATCGAGTTTGCTGGTAAAGACAATTGGCGCAGGCCAACGGAGCAGGAGTTAAATACCCTCTATGGGGATGGCGAGAGTCGCGCAGCCTATCAACGTGCGCAGTGGAGCTCGACAATCCCTTCTTGGTCTCGCACAGTGTATGAGACCGAATTCGAGGTCGGCATTATCTCGGTCGCCCCCAGCGGTTATAGTTTTCGCAGTTATGCCAATAGTGCCAAATTTGCTGTTTGTGTCGCCGCGTTTTGACCCGCTAAAGAGAGCTTGAACAAGCTCTCTTCTCGTCTTATTTAATCAACCTTATTTAATCAACTTTATCAGCGCCTTAAATCTATCGCCTTGGGCTTCGTGTTGCAGTTCAAATAATAGTGACTCCACATTGGTCAGCGTGGCTCCCTTGGCGGTCATCATTTGAATGCCCAGTTGTTTATTGTCAACGCTGCGGGAAGAAACTGCATCGGCGACGACATGCACTGAGTAGTGCTGATCGAGCAGATCACGGCAAGTCTGGTATACGCAAACATGGGTTTCTATCCCTGCGAGCAACACCTGTTTCCGCCGAGTTTGGGTTAACGCATTAGCAAATTCATCACAATACCAACCACTAAAGTGTTGCTTGGCAATGGGTGAGCCGGTTTTTTCGAGTAAGGTTTTTAACTCTTCAGTGGTCGAGCCTAGTTTGGCGGGTAATTGTTCGAGCCAAAGGATAGGAATTTCAAACAGCTGCGCGCCTTGGATGAGTGTACTCAACTGCTGATGAAGCTTGGCTGAGTTATCCATGATCTGAGCGAGCTTTCCCTGCACATCGACGATAACGAGTACACATTCTTCGGGTTTTAACATCGGGTATTCCTTCTGCGCGGGTGGAATAAAGGCATCGTTTAGCGTTTGCTCTGCTTATTTTGTGAATTGTGTGTTTTTTACACTGTTAGTAAACCCTAATTGAGCAGCCTCACCAATAGGGCAAAAGTCGAATATGCCGTGCACTTAAATTGCTCACTAAAAGAGTGCGCTGCCTCGACGCTTGCACAAGTCTGGTGCATTTTTAATCGGTTAATTCAAGTGTATTCTTTATTATTTCTTTTAAATCAATTAATTAAAATTATGGCCTAATGATTGAATTATCTTGGCTACAAGTTAATAACAATCGCGTTTTTTTGGAGGTCAGGATGAAACTAGTCAGCGCTATCATCAAGCCATTTAAATTGGATGATGTCCGTGAAGCTATCGCCGGAATTGGTATTGAGGGGATGACGGTGACCGAGGTTAAAGGTTTTGGCCGTCAAAAGGGGCACACAGAGTTGTACCGTGGCGCTGAGTATCAGGTGGATTTTTTGCCAAAAGTCAAACTAGAAATTGCCACTAAAGCAGAAAATCTCGACATGCTGATTGAGGCGATTACCACTGCGGCTCATACGGGAAAAATTGGTGACGGCAAGATTTTCGTTATCGACTTAGAACATGCCATCCGTATTCGTACGGGTGAACTCGACACTGAAGCGCTATAGGGGGCGGAAGATGGAAGAACTAACAAAATTAGGCGTGACAGTCTCTGAACTGCGCTTTGCACTCGACACCTTTTATTTTTTGATTTCTGGCGCCTTAGTTATGTGGATGGCAGCGGGTTTTGCCATGCTCGAAGCTGGCTTGGTACGCTCTAAAAATACCACCGAAATTTTAACTAAAAACGTGGTGTTATATGCGATTGCCTGTGTGATGTATCTATTGGTTGGCTACAACATTATGTATGTCGACAATGCTGAAGGTGGCTGGTTGCCTTCACTCGGTACGCTGATTGGCTCACAAGCTAGCGATGCAAACCATGCCTTAGAATCAGACTTCTTCTTCCAAGTGGTGTTTGTGGCAACGGCGATGTCGATTGTCTCTGGCGCCGTCGCTGAACGGATGAAGTTATGGGCTTTCCTGTTCTTCTCCGTGGTGATGACAGGCATTATCTACCCTGTAGAAGGCTACTGGACTTGGGGTAAAGGCTTTATCTCTAGCTTAGGCTTTGTGGACTTTGCGGGTAGCGGGATTGTGCACATGACAGGTGCTGCGGCGGCTATCGCTGGGGTGTTACTGCTCGGTGCTCGTAAGGGCAAATATGGCCCTAACGGCCAAGTCAACCCAATCCCAGGCTCTAACCTGCCAATGGCGACCTTAGGGATGTTTATTCTATGGATGGGCTGGTTTGGTTTCAACGGTGGCTCACAGTTGATGGTTTCAGATGCGGCTAACGCTAGCTCTGTCGCTAAAGTCTTTGTGAACACCAACACTGCGGCCGCTTTTGGTGCTATTTCTGCCCTCGTTGTGTGCAAAATGATTTGGGGTAAAGCTGATTTGACCATGATCCTCAACGGTATTCTGGCGGGCTTAGTGGCAATTACCGCCGATCCGCTGTCGCCTTCACTGCTGATGGCGGGTGTGATTGGCCTTGTTGCCGGTGGCTTAGTGGTGTTCTCTATCGTGGGTTTGGACAGAATTAAGATTGATGACCCAGTCGGCGCAATCTCTGTACACGGCGTAGCGGGTTTCCTCGGTTTAATGTGTGTGCCGTTATCAAATGCCGACGCTACTATCACGGCGCAATTAACGGGTGCAGCGATTATCTTCGCATGGGTATTTAGCGCGTCGTTTGCGGTGTGGTTTGTACTGAAGATGACCATGGGTATCCGTGTTTCTGAGGAAGAAGAATATAACGGTATGGATGCATCTGACTGTGGTATCGATGCTTACCCAGAGTTTGTAACTGTAAAAAGTGCGGGCTAACTCGCGCTGATACACTTGATGCCTCTAAGGGATAAGAGGATAGTAAAGCAGAGCCAAGTGCTCTGCTTTTTTTATGGGTCTTCGACTGTCATGCTGATACCACAAGGAGCGAATGATGCGCTTAATCTTTGATTCCACTGGACAACTCAGACGCACCTGTTTGTTTGGGGGTATTCTGAGTGCTCTCTTAGCCTTGCCCACTTTTGCGGGGCAAGTTGTGGTGACTCGCTCGGATAAGCCTTTCGATGCTTTTGCTGTTCGCGACCAAGTGCTGAAAGATAATGAATGGCAGGAGTCTTTGAGAAGACAGGAGCAAATTCAAATTCTGCAAGCCTTGCCCCTTGGGTGTATCGTGCAGATGCAGCCATACCGTTACTTTCGCTGTGGCCAAGATAACTATCGTCCTTACCGTTATCAGCAGCAGGATGTGTATATCAAGGTTGACCCTCCGGCGCAGCGTTAACTCTCAAACTGCCGCAATCCTATGCGACAGGTCGTTATTTTTTGTAACCATTTAATGACGTCTTTTTGGCCAAGTGTAATAAGCTCAAATAGGAGCCTTATGGTCTGGGGGACGTATCATGATACAACTGCGCACCATCTCTAGCGGTATATTCTACTCATTATTACTTTTACTATTATTGGGTTGCAGCTCGACAGCTCCCAAACCTAGTGATAATGAGATAGATGCCCTGTTTGCCGATTCGTTGTTTACACCGGTTAATAATATTCCTCGCGTCGAGGATATTTTTAGTCTTCCGCCCTCTGTGATAGCCGATGTCCGGCGTGCCTACGATCGCTATAGCTTCTCGACGAAAAATCCCGTCGCGGTGCACGAATGGTTAGCCAGTTATATCAATGCTAACCAAGATGGTGGCCACAGCGACTTTCACTATCAAGATAATCTGACTCAAACAGCCAGCGAAACCTTCGCCCAGCGTGCGGGAAATTGTATGTCGTTGGTGGTCATGACATCGGCGCTAGCGGATATTTTTAAGATTGGCACTGAGTTTCAGGATATTGCGATTGAACCCGTTTGGGATAAACAGGGAGAGTTTTATCTGATCAATGGCCATGTCAATCTACGCTTGCTACCCGCTTCAAGCGTGCATGCAGTTTATGTGTCGACCCATGCCATTTTGGTCGACTTTATGCCCGAGCGCGCCCTGCGAGGCTACAACAAAGTGCAAATCAATCGCCAGACCTTAACGACTATGTTTTACAACAATATGGCCGCCGAATCTTTAGTCGAAGGCGATTTAGACCGCGCCTATGCGCTGATTAAAGCGGGTTTAAAATCTGGACACTTTATCCCTGCACTCAACACTTTAGCCGTGATTTATCGCCACAAGGGCGATGAGCAACGTGCAGAGCAAGTTTATCGCTACGCCCTTAAGTTTGATGCTAGCGATATGACGACCCTCTATAACTTAGCGGTGATCTTAGGTGAACAGGGGCGTTTAGATGAGTGGGCACAGATCCATAAAGTGCTTGAATTAGCGCGCATTCGTAACCCTTATTACTACTATGATATGGGCGAGCAGGCCTACGATGAGCATCAATACCGTGAGGCGCTCGCTTGGTATCAAAGGGCGGTCGATAAGGCCGATTATCGCCATGAGTTTTTCTTTGGTCTGTCACGCACCTATTGGGCGCTGGGTGATGAAAAACGCGCTAAACAGAATATGGAAAAGGCGGTGGCATTGAGCCGCGAAGCCACAGATAAGCATCGTTATCAGGCCAAGTTACAGGCCATGCAGCAACACTAAATTCTTAACTCAACCTCCTTTGTTTGTGCTTAATACCTGATAAAGGAGGTTTTTTATTTCCGCTTTCATCACCGCTTGCTTCCAACCCCAACACTTGCTTGGCTTTAGTTTGCATATCACATTGAAATATTTGGATTTGTACTTTTTAAAAATATGTTAAAACAAGATGTTATAGCTGATTTTTTGAAATGGAGACAACTTGGTTGCATTAGCGGCTCAGACTGGATAAATTGAATTCAGTATTGCAGTCGAGATCCCTATTGCAGCGATAAAAATAGCCTAAACATGAGAGTTGGAGCAGTAAATTATGTATTACCAAAATGATGACGTTCGCATTAATGAAGTCAAAGAGTTACTTCCACCGATTGCGATTCTTGAACGATTTCCTGCTTCCGAAAACGCTGCTGCAACTGTGTTTAACGCCCGCCAAAGCATCCATAACATTCTTGCTCGTCAAGATGATCGTTTGTTAGTCGTTATTGGCCCTTGCTCTATTCATGATCCTAAAGCCGCATTGGAATATGGCCAGCGACTGGTTGCGCTAAGAGAACGTTATCAAGATCAGCTCGAAGTGGTGATGCGTGTGTATTTTGAAAAACCGCGTACCACAGTGGGTTGGAAGGGCCTCATTAACGATCCTTATATGGATAACAGCTTCAAACTGAACGATGGTTTGCGTACTGCGCGTAAACTTTTAGTCGATTTGAATGACTCTGGCATGCCGACCGCGGGTGAGTTTCTCGATATGATTACCCCGCAGTATGTGGCGGATATGATGTGTTGGGGCGCCATTGGTGCACGCACTACGGAATCACAAGTACATCGCGAGTTGGCCTCGGGGTTATCTTGTCCAGTAGGCTTTAAAAATGGTACCGACGGCACGATTAAGGTGGCGATTGATGCCATTGGCGCCGCGAATGCGCCGCACCACTTTTTATCAGTAACTAAATTTGGCCATTCGGCGATTGTGTCGACCAAAGGTAATCCTGATTGTCATATCATTTTGCGTGGCGGCCGTGAGCCAAATTATAGCGCAGGCCATGTGGCGCAAATCAGCGAGCAGTTGAAAAAGGCTAAGCTAGTCGACAACATCATGATCGACTTTAGCCACGCCAACAGCAGTAAACAATATCAACGTCAAATGCAGGTTGCGAACGAGGTTGCTGAGCAAATAGCGGCGGGTAATAAGGCAATTTTCGGTGTGATGGTTGAAAGTCACTTAGTCGAGGGACGCCAAGATCTGATCGAAGGTCAAGCCTTATGTTATGGTCAGAGTGTCACCGATGCTTGTATTGGCTGGGAAGATACGGAACGTTTGTTAGCGGTGTTAAATCAGAGTGTAATTGAGCGTCGTCAGCGCGATTAATACGCATAAAGATCAAAAACAAAGGCGCTATCCCAGCGCCTTTATTTTTATTATTTTTTGCTCATTTCGGCTAAATATTCGTTCGCTTTGGCTAAGCTACCAAAAGCGGCAATCAGGTTATTTCGGCCTTTGTCCTGAATTTCTGGATTCCCTGACTCGATCATCATCCACACCCAAGTTTGGATCAGTGGTAACGGCGGGTATTGAACTTTGGCTGAATCCAACATAAAGCATCCTTCGATCTTGATTTATTTGAGTTATCTTAGTGTTATCGCAAAACGAGTACAGAGCATATTGCTTCGCTCGCTGCTGCGGCCAGAGGTTTGCAAATCCTGCTGCTAGTGAACTTAAGTCCATGGGGCATTTTGGGTAAAACCGGCAAAATAATCAACACTCCAATCCATGTTATCGCAGCCTATTTTAGCGTTCATTATTCGGATAAAACCTTGCAACTATGGCATTTCTTATCGTTAATAAGCCCTTAGTGATTTCTCCTAGGGTAAGTCGTTAGTGTGACATTTTTATATCGAGGCACTTCTATGCGGATATCTAATTAAAGACGTCTCATTACTTCAGTACTGGCAGCTGGTATAAGTGGTAATTGTGCCAAGTGATAAGTGGTTTGTCTGTCAGAAAAATCTGATTGATTTTATTAAAACTTTATCCTTTGATTCACTTTATTATTCGCCATGCTGTTACAATTGACCGACTTAGGCAAAGGTTTAGATATATGCGTCCAACACTGTACTTTGAAGGTCCCATCGATAAGCTCAATTGGCATGTGATTAAATTGCTCTGGCCCTATTTGCTTGAATATAAGGGGCGTGTGGCATTGGCGATGTCTTGCCTTATTGTTGCTAAGCTTGCTAGTGTCGGTTTGCCGTTTATTCTCAAAGATATAGTCGATACTTTAGATGTTAATAAAACAGCGCAGGCCTTGAGTGTGCCTATCGGCTTAGTATTGGCCTATGGCGCAGTACGACTGTTAACTGCCATTACGGGGGAAATCCGCGATACCTTATTTGGTCGAGTAACAGAGCGGGCTATTCGGCGTTTAGGCCTTGCGGTGTTTGATCACCTACATCGACTCGATTTGGATTTTCACCTACAGCGACGCACGGGCGGTTTATCGCGAGACATTGAACGTGGCACCAGTGGTGTGAGCTTTTTGATGCGTTTTATGGTGTTTAACATAGTGCCGACGCTGTTAGAAATTGCCATGGTCATTGGCATTTTCTTTTTTAATTATGGACTTGCCTTTGCAGCTATCACTTTTACCTCCGTGATGGCCTACATTTGGTTTTCGGTCATTGCTACCGAGTGGCGTACCGAATATGTGCGCGATGCCGCCAAGGCCGACTCCCTCTCGAATACCCGCGCTATCGACAGTCTGCTGAATTATGAAACCGTGAAGTATTTTAATAACGAGAAATATGAATCGGATAGATACGATCAGGCCCTAGAACAATGGGAAGTCGCTAAGCGTAAGAATCGTTTATCGCTTTTTGCCCTCAACGGCGGGCAGGCGCTGATTATTGCCTTAGCGATGACGGCGATGATGGCGTTAGCGGCTTATAAAGTGACCAACAATGAAATGACCATAGGTGACTTTGTGCTGATCAATGCTTTTATGATGCAGCTCTTTATGCCGCTAAACTTCTTGGGATTTGTCTACCGTGAAATCCGTGGCGCTTTAGCCAATATCGAGCGGATGTTCAGTTTGCTGGATAAACACCCTAGTATTATAGATAAACCTGATGCATTAGATTTTCACCCTTCCCGTGGCGAGCTCAGTTTTGAGCAGGTCAGTTTTAACTATGATGACAGACCCATACTGCGTAATGTTAGTTTTAAAGTTGCAGCGGGTAAAAAGGTCGCTGTGGTTGGGGATAGCGGTGCGGGAAAATCCACATTAATCAAACTATTGTTCCGCTTTTACGATGTAGAGCAAGGACGTATTTTGATTGATGGACACGACATTCGCCAGTTAACACAAGATGCGCTTCGCAGAGCGATTGCGATAGTGCCACAAGATACAGTGTTATTTAATGATTCTTTAGTTGAGAACATTCGTTATGGTCGCCCTGATGCGAGTGATGACGAAGTGCGCGATGCTATTAAACTCGCTCATTTAGAAGATTTTATTGCTTCACTTTCACAGGGTTGGGATACCAAAGTGGGTGAGCGGGGATTAAAACTTTCAGGTGGCGAGAAACAACGAGTTGCGATTGCTCGCGCGATCTTAAAAGGATCGCCAGTGTTAGTATTTGATGAGGCGACTTCATCCCTCGATAGTCGCTCCGAGCAGGCTATTTTAACGGCCCTTCGCGAGGTGGCCAAAGGACACACCAGCTTAGTGGTTGCACATCGATTATCGACTATTGTTGATGCTGATCAGATTGTTGTTTTAAGCAAAGGCGAAATTGTTGAGCAGGGACATCATACAGCATTATTAGCCCAGGACGGCCTTTACGCTAAGTTGTGGCGGATACAAAATGAACAACAACAGCTCTTGGTGTAATTATCAAAAGCGTTTGCTGTAAGTCTAATAGCGTTGCGACAATTCAGTTTTTATTCAGCTAAGGCTCTCTATACTCGAATCCAAGCAAATAATCATAAGAGGTGCTTGGCATGGAAAATATGGCATTAAGAGTCAATATTGAAGGCAGAGAAGAGAAAGTCAGCACAGACTGGTTTGCGATTATGGCAACGCTTCAAAAGCGCGGTGTAGATTATGATTCGCTACAACGAATTCATGCTGAGCTCAATGCAGGTCTGAAAGTGACAACAAGACGGTTAACGCTGGCCAAACTGAATCTAGATATGGGACTGGCTGGGATTATTCGTGGAACGAATGAATATAACGCTGATATTCATGGTGTTTGTTAAGCAGAATAATAGGATATATAAAATTATATCCCCTTGGGTTTTCCAGCCTTCCAACCTTCACACAGCAGATTGAATTTATTGGTCGAGTCGTCAATTCGTTTCAGACGAATGACTTGACCTTCACGAAAACACAACAGCTCGCCTTCGATCTCTGTTAAGCGATTACAGCTCTTACAGCTTGTGCTGGCAGTTTTGCTGTCAGACATTTGGCTTACAAAGCTAGATTTCACAGTGTTTCCTTAACAATAAATATGAAATGGTTTAATTCAATGCGTGTATCACGGATTTTACTCCTTTTGTGATACACATTCAAATTAGTTATTGCTGAATTAACTTTAGATGAAAGTCGTATGTTATGCGCTGGAAATTTATTAATTATTGATTGATATGGGAATAATATTTATCCAGTGAAACCGACAAGCCACTTTCAAGTACAATCCGCACATGGGAAGGTTTGAGCTGCCTTGGTTCTGTTACCCCACATGCATGGGCTATTAGCGCCAAGTCGTGGTGTAGATTATGGTTATAATTGGCAACTCGGTTAGATTTATCTTTTGGATCAAGTCCTTGCTGAAGTTTTTTATTGTGTGTGGTAATTCCAGTGGGACAAGTGTCCTTGTTGCATTGCAATGCTTGAATACAGCCTAAGGCGAACATATTCCCACGGGCTGAGGCGATAAAGTCGGCGCCTAAGGCGAGTGCCCAAGCAACCCGTGAAGGGACGATGAGTTTACCAGAGGCGATCACTTTGATACGTTTACGCAGTCCACGTTGAATCAATATATTGACCAAAATAGGTAGACTTTCTTTTAGCGGTAGGCCAACACAATCCATTAAAGGTTGCGGCGCGGCACCTGTTCCACCATCGGCGCTATCTAAGGTGAAAAAGTCTGGAGCAGATGCTTCTCCACGACGTTCAATTTCATCGCAAAAATCTTCAAGCCATGTTATGTCGCCGAGTACGGCTTTTATTCCTGTGGGTTTACCCGTTACTTCGCGCACTCTGGCAATCATATCCAGAATATCGCCAACATTTTTAAACTCGATATGACCGTTGGGACTGATGGAATCTTGTCCCTGTGGAATACCGCGAATATGGGCGATTTCCTCTGTCACTTTTACGCCAGGTAGGATGCCACCTTTACCGGGTTTTGCACCTTGACTCATTTTGATTTCAAACATTTTGACTTGAGGGTGCGCTGCAATTGTTTTGAGTTTGTTATCGTCTAAATGGCCGTGCTCGTTACGAACGCCATATTTGGCGGTGCCGATTTGAAAGACTAAATCACAGCCGCCCTTTAAATGATAAGGGCTTAAACCGCCTTCACCTGTATTTAACCAACAACCTGCCTGCGCCGCACCATGGGATAAGGCGGTGATAGCGGGGCGGGACAGAGCGCCAAAGCTCATGGCAGAGATGTGGCAAATGGTATTTGTGGTGTAAGGTTCGCGGCAATCGGCGCCAATAGTTAGCGGATGAATGGGTGTAATGTCCTCATCTTGGGTCGGAAAGGCGGTATTCATAAACATAATCGTACCTGTCGTGTCCAAGGGCCGGGTCGAGCCAAATGCTATCGTTCTATCGACATTTTTAGCCGCTCTATATACCCAGCTTCGTTCTGCGCGGTTAAAGGGGAGTTCTTCCCTGTCCTGGGCAAAAAAGTATTGTCTGAAAAATTCACCTTGTTTCTCAAATAAATATCTAAAACGACCAATCACAGGATAGTTATGGCGTACTGCCTGTTTGGTTTGCAATTTGTCAGCAAAGTACATGTAGACAATGGCTAGAGCGCCAAAACCGATAATGATTAAAAACAGCCCAGATAAGAGATCTAGTCCCCACATAAACCAATTCAATTCGTGCATCTTGTTATCCTCTATTCATTGCCGTAGCGGGTGGAGATCAAGCTGGCAGCTTGTCCATCATTAATAGAAAGTAAAAACAACTGGCTGTAATCATCTTCACTGATGTTGGGAATGTCTGGTCCACCGAGAGCCTTGATGATAAGTGGCACGGTGTTGGAGTGCCCTGCAATTAAGCTGTTACCTTTAACCGCATGTACTTGTTCAACAATATGTTGGATATGGGTTTCGAGTAGGTTTTTTTGCCTCGAGCACAGTAATCGGTAAATGCCGTTCCGTTGAAATCGGTAATAAGGTTTGCTGAGTTCTTTGATATTGAGTCGCAATCAGCTGTGAAATGGGGGTACGTTTTAAGGCGCTGATAAGCGCCTGAGCACGTATATTGCCACTGGCTGAAAGGGGAGGATCGCCTGCGGGCTCATCAGCTTTTTCTGCATGTCTTACGATAATGATTAATCGATTATCGGCAATAGCTTGATTGATCGGACTAAGTCCAATGCTGGCGAAGAATAGCAGACTTATCAGTAATGATTGTATTAGCGTTCCTGAATTGAAACCGATTCTTCGATTATGCCGCAAAAAACCATGTACATACTGGGCGATTGCCATGCCTTATATCCTTATTTTATGGGCGTGTGCAAGAGTGGGGTTAGGATGGTATTGAATAAACAAACCTATTCTCTATTTGTATCATCGCATTAAGTATGAATGGTACTGCAATTTATAAAATTGCTAAAGTTGCTCAAATTTTGGTCGATAATTAAGTCTCCCCAAGTTGAGTGGACTAGCATCATGGAAATCAATAACCCTGCACAGGTACAGAGCACTTCTTCGACCCACAGTAAATATGCTGAAAACGCGGCAAATAGTGATAAGACGAAAAATGTGGATGCCACCTCTAAACAGACGGCGCAGCAAACTAGTAAGCAGTTAATGAATCAAGCAATTCTATCGGCGCAGGAAGATGTAAGCCTAAAGTCGGGTGATCAATCTATGACCTTGCTTTATCGCGCAGCAATCGAAGCGATAAACAAAGAGTTAGCTCCTTCTATGGGCGAGAACGCGATTCAAACCGCCTATGATAACGGTGTCGATACGTCCCCCGAGGCCACTGCCGATCGTATTGTGAGTTTCGCGACGCAATTTTTTAGTGTTCATCAGCAGCAAAATTCGAATATGAGTTTTGACGAACAGCTCGACAGCTTTATGACCATCATTGGTGGCGCTATCGATAATGGCTTTAAAGAGGCGAGGGATATTTTATCTGGTCTTAAAGTGTTGCAGGGCGATATTGCCGATGGTGTGGATAAAACCTATGGGCTCGTTCAAGAAGGATTACAGGCCTTTAGGGACAGTTTTAATAAAAAATCAAATGAGACTCAAGCGACTAACACTTAATTTAATCCTGCATATCTTAACTCTTAAGCCCCTTACAATAAGGGGTTTTTGTTGTGTGAATAACCGTCTATGCTAGGAGCCTATTTAACGTTTTGCTTGAGGGCGAGTTATGTGGACTAGGGGACGCGTTATTGAACGTATTGATTGGAACGACAAGTTATTTTCACTGCGGATAGCGGTCGAGTTAGCTCCCTTTATTCCCGGTCAATTTATTAAACTCAGTCAACTGCAAGATGATAAGCGTATCGCTAGAGCTTATTCCCTTGTTAATTCTCCCGATAAACCCTATGCCGAGATTTTGGCTGTTGCTGTAGAGGATGGCCAGTTATCCCCACAATTACAGAATCTTACCATCGGTGATGAAATAGAAATCACTCCAACGGCAACGGGTTTTATGACCTTAGATGAGATCCCAAAGGGAGAATTACAAGGTCGGCATTTATGGTTTTTAGCCACAGGTACGGCCATCGGGCCATTCTTATCCATGCTGGATACCGCCGAACCTTGGCAGCGTTTTGAGAAAATTGTGCTTGTCTATGGTGTGCGCGAAGCTAAAGATTTAGCCTACCTCGATAAACTAAAGGCTTATTCGATGCAATATCCAGATCAGTTTATCCTGTGTTTAACTGTGACCCGTGAAAAGCTTGATGACGCATTGCAATGTCGTATCCCCGATGGCTTAGTCTCGGGTGAAATCGAGCGGAAAGTCGGATTAACCTTAAGTGCTGCGGATTCCCAGGTGATGATTTGCGGTAATCCTGGGATGATTAGCGGCGCCCAAGCGGCATTGCTTGATAAGGGGCTCTCGAAAAATTTACGCCGTGCTCCTGGGCAAATTACCGTAGAAAAATATTGGTAATAATGAGAGTGTTTAGCATCCGTTACCAACGTATTCGTTGCTTTATAGTTGTCGTTTAGAAGGATTTTTTGATGAAGTTGCTCTGCTCCCTTGCGTCACCCTATGCTCGCTGTGTTCGTAGCTTAATCCGTTATTTAGGGATTAAAGATATTGAAGAAGTTCTCGTTAATCCAATGGAAAATACGGCACAGTTGCTTGATGTTAATCCGTTAGGTCAGATTCCTTGCCTGATCACGAATGATGGCGTGCCTATTTTCGATAGCGAAGTGATTATGCGTTATCTGGACGCAGAATTAGGTTCACAGGAAATGTTTGGCGGTCAACCTTATAACTGGGTATTGCAGTGCCAGTACTCGATGATCAAGGGATTAATTGATAGCGCGGTGAAGTTGCGCCAAGAGCAAATGCGTGAAGATGAGGGGGTGAGATCAGCTTTTTGGACATCACGTTTTGAGCAGGCTCTGCTGCGTGGGTTGATGCAGATGGAGCATCAGAGCGTGATTACTCAAGCAACCATACAAGCACCACAGTTAGCGTTAATCTGTTTGTTGGATTATATGGATTTCAGACACCCTGAACTCGATTGGCGTAAAGTTGCTCCAGCGACTGCGATCTGGTTTAGCGAAATGCGTGATTTACCTGCGTTTGTAGATACTCGCCCACAATAAATATTGTCAATGGTCGGTTAAGCGCCGGCCTTTAGGCTTATCTCGGCGATTATGTTCACCAAATGCGCCGAAGAGCTCTTTAGTCATGCCGTAGTCAACTCGGCGATCGTTACCAGCTTGGCGCCTATCGTCATAGTGTTTATAGTGGCACTGACATTGGCTTTGGGTGCAGCCTTTGATTGGAATTTCAGGCGCTTCTTTTGACAGGAAGCGTTTTCCTTTAATTGCATCGACCTGTTTGCAGCAATTTGCTTCATTTTCAATACTCACGCAGTGGAAGGCATTCAATATCGTCGTTCCGTGCTTTGCTCGTTTTGCCAAACTCGTGGTTTTGGCAAACGACTTGTGCTGCTTTTGACTATTTTGGTAGGTCATAAATATCACTAGTCCAAGAATAGTAATGAAGAGTAGTAGCATGCTAAACATAATACCTCCCAACTATTTTTAAAAATTAAGATTCAGTTTAGTTTGGTTTGAGATAATTCGCCTTTTTATATCTTAAATTCATTAAAAACAAAAAGTTATACTAACTATTGCTCTCCTCAAGTCGATCAATTACTCTTGCGAAACTGATAACTATTATCATTTTTAATCTAAGAACGACTCACGTTTGACGTCATCATTTTGAGGAGAAATCGCGAATGAAATGGGTAACTTGTGCCGCTTTAATTGGGTTAATATCGGTTGCACAGTCTGCACATGCGGATGAAAAATTAACGGTTTATTCCTATCGTCAAGCATTTTTGGTTGAGCCCATCTTGAAGCGCTTTACTGAAGAAACAGGCATTGGCGTGAATGTGGTGTTTGCCAAAGACGGGATTGCCGAACGTATCGCCCGTGAAGGTCGCTTATCGCCCGCCGATCTAGTGTTAACTTCAGATTTTTCTCGTTTGGTCGAATTAGTCGAAAAAGATCTGACTTCTCCAGTGAAAAGTTCGCAGCTCAATAGCAATATTCCCGCGCAATACCGCGATCCGGATGGGCAATGGTATGCCTTGACGATGCGTGTTCGTAACCTCTATACGGCAAAAGATCGCTTAGGCCCACAAGCGATTAGTTATGAAGAACTCGCCGATCCTAAATACAAAGGTAAGATTTGTACTCGCAGCGGTAAGCATCCTTACAACATCGCCTTGGTGGCTTCGATGATTGCTCATCACGGTGAGGCGGACACGAAAACGTGGCTACAGGGCGTGAAAACTAACTTAGCCCGCAAGCCTCAAGGTAACGATCGCGGACAGGTTCAAGCGGTAAAAGAAGGCCTATGTGATATCGCGATTGGTAACAGCTACTACTATGGCAATATGCTGCAAGATCCGGAGCAAAAGAGCTGGGCTGAAGCCGTGGTGATTAATTTCCCGAATCAGGCTGACCGCGGTGCCCATGTCAATGTTTCAGGTATGGTGCTTACTCGCCACGCGCCGAATAAAGACAATGCTATCAAGTTGATGGAATTCCTCTCTGGCGATGTGGCGCAAAAAGCCTATGCCGAAGTGAATATGGAATATCCAGTAAAAGCCGATGTTGCACCTTCAACCTTAGTGGCCTCTTGGGGCGAGTTTAAATCTGATAAGTTGCCGATTTTCAAGCTGGCCGAATATCACCAAGCAGCAGTGAAATTGTTAGATGAAGTGCAGTTTGACCTCTAGTTAGGCAGTTAAATCGATAAGTGCGCCATTAATTGGCGCACTTGTTTAAAGGAGCCACATGATTTTAGGATTAGCCAGAAGCTGGTCGCTTACTGGTTATGCCATAGCTGTGCTACTGGTGTTACCCCTCGTTGCGTTACTTCTTCAAGCGGCTCAGCCCGATGAGGCCGTTTTTGGTCATCTACTTTCTACTGTATTACCGACATACATCACTAATAGCTTATGGTTGATCCTGTGGGTGAGTACTGGCTCACTCTTGCTAGCGTTGCCCTGCGCTTGGTTAATGGCGCGCTGTGAATTTGTCGGTAGACGGTATTTGCAATGGGCTTTGTTATTGCCCTTGGCCATGCCAGCCTACATTGTTGCCTACGTGTATACGGATTTATTTGATTACGCCGGCCCAGTACAAAGGAGTTTGCGCGCGCTCTTTGGTTGGAGCTCACCGCAGGATTACTTTTTCCCTGATATTCGCACCTTAGGTGGTGCAGCGTGTGTGTTATCGCTGGTGTTATTTCCCTATATTTATCTGTTAGCGCGTACCGCGTTTATGGAGCAATCCTTAAGTTTGGCGCATGCATCAAGGATCATGGGCTGCTCGCCTTGGCAGAGTTTTTGGCGTTTATCTTTGCCAATGGCAAGGCCCGCCTTGGCCGTGGGTGTGGCATTAGTGGCGATGGAAACCGCAGCGGATTTTGCCACAGTTAACTACTTTGCCGTGCCAACCTTAACGACAGCCGTATATGACACTTGGTTGGGCTATGGCAATTTAACCGCCGCGGCAAAGCTCTCGGCCATTATCCTGCTGGTGGTGTTTAGCTTGATTGGCGTTGAGCGTTTTGCCCGCCGTAAGCAGCAGTTATTCCAAAAACAGTCCCGCATTCAAGCGAGCGATTTATATCGGCTCTCACCAATGCAAACCCTGTTTGCCCTCGGTTATTGCATCACCTTGTTACTGCTGGCCTTTGTGCTGCCAAGCGGAATTTTACTCTCCTACGCTATCGGTTATTTTGAGCAGAGCTGGGATTCGATTTTCTGGCAATTGAGCGTGAATAGCTTGAGCCTCGCGCTCATTACTAGCCTAGTGTGCTGCGCGATTGCATTGATATTGATGTTTATTCGCCGTGTGAGCCCAAGGACGAGTGATGCATTGCCATCGCGCTTGGCTTCAACTGGCTATGCTTTACCCGGAACGGTACTTGCCATTGGTGTATTGGTGCCATTAACCCTGCTCGATTTTGCGATTAACGACGTCGCCGATTGGTTGGGGATGGCAGGCCCTGGGCTCTTGCTCACTGGCAGTACGGCTGCGCTGGTTTTTGCTTTTTGTGTGCGCTTTGTGGCCATTGCGATTGGCAGTGTTGAGACTAGCTATAAACGCATCTCGCCCTCATTAGACATGGTGAGTCTAACACTTGGGCAAAGCCCTCGACGTTTGCTCCAAAGAGTGCATCTGCCGCTGCTCACTAAGGGATTATTTGCCGGGGCGCTGCTGGTGTTTATCGAAAGTATGAAAGAATTACCGGCGGCATTGTTGCTGCGTCCCATAGGTTTTGAGAATCTTGCGACCTATGTCTTCCAGTTTGTCTCAGACGAAAAGCTTGAATATGGCGCCTTGCCCGCCATTGTGATTGTGCTCGTGGGTTTAGTCCCGCTGATTTATTTAAACCGTTCTTTGGAGCAAGATAGCCGATGACCAGTACGCTCAATCTTCATCAAGTTCATAGCGATTATCAGGGCCAACAGGTACTCAAAGGCTTAGATTTAACCCTGGCACAAGGGGAAATCCTTGCGCTGCTCGGCCCAAGTGGCTGCGGCAAAACCACCTTGCTGAGGGCGGTGGCAGGATTGCAGGCGATTAGCCAAGGTGAGATCCAAATCAATGGCAAGACGGTCAGCGGCGCAGGGCAATTTGTGCCGAGTGAGCAACGGGGCATAGGGATGATTTTCCAAGACTATGCTTTGTTCCCCCATTTGACCGTCGCCGAGAATATTCTCTTTGGTGTGGCAAAATTAACGCCAGCGCAGCGCAAGGCGCGGTTAGATGACATGCTCGCCCTAGTAAAACTTGAAGGCTTAGCCAAGCGTTATCCCCATGAGTTGTCAGGTGGTCAGCAGCAGCGGGTGTCGATTGCCCGCGCATTAGCCTATGAGCCGCAATTACTGTTACTCGACGAGCCTTTTTCGAATATCGATGCACAGGTGCGCCACAGTATGATGGCGGAGATCCGCAGCATTCTAAAGCAGCGTAATGTTAGTGCGGTTTTTGTTACCCATAGCAAAGATGAGGCCTTTGTGTTTGCCGATACCTTGGCCATTTTTAATCAAGGTGTGATAGTACAACATGGCCGAGCGGAAGACTTATATGCCGCACCAAATAGCCGCTATGTGGCTGATTTTCTGGGAAGTGGCAACTATTTACCCGCCGAGGTCGTTGATGGCCACCGTGTTGTCACTCCTATTGGTGAGCTGCGAAGCCTCACGCCCTTGTCAAAGTCTAATGCATTTAATGGCCAAGTGTTTTTGCGGCCACAGCAATTGGCGCTCAGTGCCGATGATGCGGGCGTAGGGACAATTACCGAGCGGCGCTTCCTCGGCGCATTTTGCCATTATTGGGTAAAAGTCGAGGCGGCATCCCACGCCCATTATGTTGAAGTGCGTAGCCAAATTATGCAGTTCAATGTTGGTCAGCGAGTGGGCTTAAATACTGAGCCACATTCCCTAGTGCTATTTGAGTCTTAATGCCTAGGCCGAACTCGATATGCCAGTGTCTCAGCAGAAAGCATGACATTTTTGCTTACGTTTAACTTGGGTAAAAAACACCTAGATTGCTGATATTTTCAGCCTTCCTTGTTACCTTAATTCCTCCAGAGTGGGAGGAATTATGATAAAAACAATAAAATCAATTTGTACCTTAGTCACAGTGGCGACAGCAATGTCGTCATCGGGAGTGTTAGCCATGGATAGGATCACGGGTAAAGCCTTTGCGACGCGCTCAGAAGTGTATGCCACCCACGGAATGGCGGCGACCAGTCAACCGCTGGCGACACAGGTCGCGATTGATGTATTAAAACAGGGCGGCAGCGCTGTGGATGCAGCCATTGCAGCGAATGCCATGCTGGGCTTAGTCGAGCCGACTGGCTCGGGTGTTGGTGGTGATTTATTTGCCATCGTCTGGAGTGCTAAAGATAAAAAGCTCTATGGCCTTAATGCCTCTGGTCGCAGCCCCAAATCCTTAACGCTAGAGAAGCTAAAATCCCTCGGATTAGATTACTTGCCTCCTTTGGGGCCGCTACCCGTATCCGTTCCTGGTGCGGTGGATGGATGGTTCGAACTGCACGATAAGTTCGGCAAGTTACCAATGGCCGATAATTTAGCCCCAGCGATTCGTTATGCCCGCGAAGGTTTCCCTGTCTCCGAGTTGATTGCCTATTACCTTGAGGGCAGCGGTAAAAAGCTCGCTCAATTCCCCGGTTTTAAAGAAACCTATATGCCCAATGGCAAGATGCCTGCGGTGGGCGAAATCTTCAAAAATCCTGCACTGGCAAACACCTATGAGAAAATTGCTAAAGGCGGCCGCGATGCCTTTTACAAGGGGGACATTGCCAAAAGTATTGATAAGTACATCAAGGCTCAAGGGGGCTATTTAAGTTATGAAGACTTAGCCAGCCATACCAGTGACTGGATTGAACCCGTATCGGTCAATTACCGTGGTTACGATGTGTGGGAGCTACCGCCAAATGGTCAGGGGATTGCCGCGCTACAGATCTTAAAAACTATGGAACCCTTCGATGTCGCCGCCATGGGCTTTAATAGTCCCGAATATGTGCACTTATTTGTAGAGGCCAAAAAACTCGCCTTTGCCGATCGCGCGAAATTTTATGCCGATATGGCCTTTAACAAGGTGCCTGTAAAAGAGTTGATCTCGCAGCAGTATAATTACGATCGCGCCAAGTTAATTGATTTAAACAAGGCGGCTAAGAGTGTCGATGCGGGCAATCCTGCGCTGCAACATGGGGATACTGTGTATCTCACTACCGCGGATAAAGACGGCAACATGGTGTCGCTGATCCAGAGTAACTACCGCGGCATGGGCTCAGGTATGACGCCGCCGGATCTCGGCTTTGTGCTGCAAGATCGCGGGCAGATGTTCGATCTCACCGAAGGTCGATTTAATACCTATGCGCCGGGTAAGCGGCCCTTCCATACCATTATTCCCGCCTTTGTGACCAAAGACGGTAAACCTTGGCTCAGTTTTGGGGTGATGGGCGGTGCAACACAGCCGCAAATGCATGCGCAGATTATTATCAATCTGATTGATTTTAAAATGAACTTGCAAGAAGCAGGTGATGCCCCCAGAATTTTACACTCAGGTTCGACTGAGCCTACGGGGGAGATAATGAATGACGGTGGCTATGTGAGCCTTGAATCAGGCTTCCCCGTCGAAACTCGCCGTGAGCTGATGAAGAAAGGCCATGTGCTTCGCGATGTTCTCGGTGATTTCGGTGGCTATCAAGCCATTGGCTTTAATGCTGAAACTGGCGTTTACCGCGGTGCATCCGAAAGCCGAAAGGATGGTTATGCTGCAGGATATTAACGCATCACTCGTTTTGCTCTACTGAAGCGAATGCAGAATAGACAACATTGACGAGGCGTAATGGCCTCGTCAATTTTTATATTTCAGCCTCAAAAGGCCTTTACATCACAAAGACGGACAAACTGTGCGTTACTTAATGTCATTTTCAGGTAAAGTTGCGGATAATATTGCCGAAAATGAATCGACAACAGGGTGATAACCAGATGGATATTCAAAATATGCCGCGTGAACAGTTAGGTGTGTGTGCAGAGGGAAACTTACATAGCGTCTATTTGATGTTTAATGCGAGCGACAACGATAACGTTGAATCGCAATTGCGTCCCTGTATTGCCAACGTTGCGCAGTATATTTATGAGTTGACGGATCAGTATTCCGACAGTGCATTCAATGGTTTTGTGGCCATAGGCGCCAACTATTGGGACAGTCTCTATCCCGATGCTCGCCCAGAAATGCTTAAGCCTTTCCCGGCGATGCAGGCGGGTAACCGCGAGGCGCCTGCTATCGAATACGATCTGTTTGTGCATCTTCGTTGCGATCGTTACGACATTTTGCATTTAGTCGCCAACGAAATCAGCCAAATGTTCGAAGACTTAGTCGAGCTAGTGGAAGAAGAGCGCGGCTTTAGATTTATGGATAGTCGCGACTTAACGGGCTTTGTGGATGGCACCGAAAACCCGAAAGGGCGTCATCGCCAAGAGGTCGCCTTGGTTGGGGATGAAGACCCTGAATTTAAGGGCGGCAGCTATATTCACGTACAAAAGTACGCCCACAACTTGAGTAAGTGGCATAGATTACCGCTTAAAAAGCAAGAAGATATTATCGGTCGTACCAAGCAAGACAACATCGAATACGAGTCGGAAGATAAGCCATTAACCAGCCATATCAAGCGGGTAAACCTCAAGGATGAAAACGGCAAGTCCATCGAGATTTTGCGCCAGAGCATGCCTTACGGCTCGCTCAAAGAACAAGGTTTGATGTTTATTTCAACCTGCCGCACACCGGATCACTTCGAGAAGATGCTCCATAGCATGGTGTTTGGCGATGGTGCGGGTAATCACGATCACTTGATGCACTTCACCAGCGCATTGACGGGTTCTTCTTTCTTCGCCCCAAGCTTAGATTTTTTGATGCAATTCGATAATTAACCCTTAGCAAATCGCGACTAAACGCACTGAGCCTTAAAACCTCAGTGCGTTTTTGTTTGTGGGCTTAGCTCGCCGCTGTCCACTTATTGATATCGAGCTGCCATTGCTGAGCGGTAAAATCGATAAAGGCGCGCACTAGCGCTTGTTGGTAGCTGCGAGATAAGTACACGGCCCAGAGGGTTTGGCCTGGCGCCGTGTATTCGGGGAGCACTTCTTGCAGTTGACCGCTGGCCAGATAGGGATTGGCTAAGTCACAGGGCAAGTAGGCAATCCCATGCCCGCGCAACGCGGCGCTGACCAGCACTCCCATTTCATTGGCCATCAGATTCCCCATAGGTTTAATCAGCTCACTCTGTTGCTCCTTGAGTAGCTGCCAATGTTGCTGCGAACTATGGATAAGGCAATTATGGCTGAGCAGATCGTTAGGGAGGGTTAACGGCTCGGCTTGAGCCAAGTAACTGGGCGCAGCACATAAAACGGCATCAATGCTCATCAGTTTACGGGCGATTAGATTCTCATCTGGCTGCTCGGTATAGCGCAGTGCTACGTCCACCCGCTCATCCACCAACTGGGCAAAACTGTCCGACATTAACAGCTGAATATTGACCTTAGGATGCAATTTTATAAAGCGATCGACCACATCAAACAGACTGTGCTGCCCAAGTCCGACGGGTGTGGCAATACGAATACTGCCGACTAATTCAGTGTTATGACTATGGGCGCGGCTTTCCATTGCGGCGACTTCGCTCAGCACCCGCTGACAATATTGCAGGGCTTCTTCACCCTGTAAGGTCAGGCTAACGCTGCGGGTGGTGCGGTGTAGCAGGCGTAAACTGAGCCACTGCTCAATTTCTTGAATATGGCGAGAAACCTGTAAACGACTGAGATCGAGGTGTTCTGCGGCCTTAGTAAAGCTGCCACAGTTAGCCACTTCGATAAAGCTACGCATGGCGGCGATTTTATCCATATATAATTACACCCATTAGTATCTCAATCTGAAACAATCCTGCTCATTTATCGATATTTATCACGCTAAGTATCGCAAGTAAACTGGTCTCAATTTAAATCAGCAGTGAGACTTATCAAATGAAAATTGCAGTATTAGGTGCATCGGGTTGGATTGGCGGAACCATTTTAAATGAAGCCTTAAGCCGTGGTCATGACGTCGTTGCCTTAGTGCGTGACCCAAGCAAGCTTGGTGAAACGGCGGCAGAAGTGCGTAGTGTTGACCTGACTCAGCCATTAACCGCTGAAACCTTTGCAGGCGTGGATGTGTTAATTGCTTCAGTGGGCGGCCGCGCCGAGCAGAATCACGGCTTAGTGGCGAAAACAGTTAATAATCTATTAGCCGTATTGCCACAGGCTAAAGTGCCACGTTTATTGTGGGTCGGTGGGGCTGGTAGTCTAGAAGTGGCACCGGGAGTAACCTTGGTTTCAAGCCCAGATTTCCCGCCCGCTTATAAGGATGAAGCTCTGGCTCAAGGTGAAGCATTAAAGGCATTTCGCGCCGCCAACACCACTGTTAACTGGACTTTTGTCAGCCCAGCGGCAGAGATCTACCCTGGTGCAAGCGAAGGCTCTTACCGTTTAGGTGGCGATAGCTTCTTTACCGATGCAAATGGCCGTAGCCGGATTTCGGTGAGTGATTACGCCAAAGCCATGCTCGATGAAGCAGAAAAAGCGGCGCATCCCAATCAAAGGATCAGTGTGGCTTACTAAGGCTGAGGAGTTTCGGCTAAATACTGTAACGTAAGCGGGACACAAGCCCTGAAATTAGGGTAATCCTGGACTGAAAAGCGTACAGTGGAAATAGAACAGGTCAGCAAGCTGACCTGTTTTTTTATTCTGCGTAGTTGAATAAAGATTTGATGGTTTCCAAGGTATCGGCGATATCTTGAATGCTAGATGGACAAATAAAGATCGTATCGTCACCCGCAATGGTTCCCAAAATCCCTTCAGGTTTACCGATGGAGTCTAACAAACGAGCAATTAATTGTGCGGCGCCTGGGCTAGTGCGGACAACAATCATCGCTTGGTTATGGTCAACATCGAGTACTAAATTCTTTAACGGGCTGCCCGCAGTGGGCACGCCTAATTCGGCAGGTAAGCAATAAACCATCTCCTGCTTAGCGTTGCGAGTGCGCACGGCACCGAACTTGCTGAGCATACGAGACACTTTAGATTGGTTTATATTAGTAAAGCCTTCTGCTTGTAAGGCGGTGACGATTTCACTCTGGGAGCCAAAGCGCTCCTCTTTTAAAATCGCCTTAAAAATTCTAACAAGGTCATCCTGATTCTTGGTCGTTTGCATAGTCTTATTCTTTATTCAAAAAAACAGGCTTATTCTGAATAGTTTTGGTTAAACTGTCAACAAATAACCATAATGACTGAATAAAAATGCAGTTAACTCACTTTATGCTAATTCATTTATAAATGTATTTGTTGAACTAGAGTAAATATTCAACATTGCAACGCGCTGTTTTAGTAAATCTTTGAATCAACGACTAAGGGATAATTGAAATTAGCGTGACATTCCAGTAATGTGACGCCAACGCAAATTAGATCCATGTCACACATATCCGAGAAATAACGGAGATAACTATGAAAGTTGCTGTACTTGGTGCTGCTGGTGGTATCGGCCAGGCTCTTGCCCTACTGTTAAAAACTCAATTACCTGCGGGTTCTCAACTGTCTCTATACGATATCGCACCGGTAACTCCGGGTGTTGCGGTTGACTTGAGTCATATCCCAACTGCGGTTGAAATCAAAGGTTTTGCTGGTGAAGATCCAACGCCTGCCCTCGTGGGTGCTGACGTTGTGCTTATCTCTGCTGGTGTTGCACGTAAACCTGGTATGGATCGTTCAGATCTGTTCAATATCAACGCGGGTATCGTTCGCAACCTGATCGAGAAAGTGGCTGTTACTTGCCCTAAAGCGCTCGTGGGTATTATCACTAACCCAGTAAACACTACAGTTGCTATTGCTGCTGAAGTGCTGAAAAAAGCAGGTGTTTACGATAAGAACCGTTTATTCGGCGTGACCACTCTGGACGTTATCCGTTCTGAGACTTTCATCGCTGAATTAAAAGGCTTAAACGTTGCTGACGTTAAAATCAACGTGATCGGCGGCCACAGTGGCGTGACTATTCTGCCATTACTGTCTCAAGTTGAAGGCGTGACTTTCTCTGATGAAGAAGTGGCTTCTTTAACTAAACGTATCCAAAACGCGGGTACTGAAGTGGTTGAAGCTAAAGCCGGTGGCGGCAGCGCGACCCTGTCTATGGGTCAAGCGGCATGCCGTTTCGGTATGTCTCTGGTTCGTGGTCTGCAAGGCGAAGCTAACATCGTTGAATGTGCTTACGTTGACGGCGGCAGCGAACACGCTGAATTCTTCGCTCAACCAGTATTGTTAGGCAAAAACGGTATCGAAAAAGTACTGCCTTACGGTGAAGTGAGCGCATTCGAAGCTAACGCCCGTGATTCTATGTTAGATACGCTGAAAGGCGATATCAAACTAGGCGTTGATTTCGTTAAGTAATTCTTCTGAATTATGAGAAGACGGAGCCGAATGGCTCCGTTTTTTTATGCTTTAAACTTTGTTCTCTAAACAGGGGTTCTTAATCTTGAGTCTCGCTATTTGGGGAGTTGGCATTGGCTGTCACAGCGGGCTTTACCCGTCAGTAGATAGGAAATACGGTATCTGTGCTTGGCGAATCTCAGGTAGCACCAATCCGCGATAGGTTTGATAAGCGGTAAGCGTAGCGCTTGTACCCAAGGGCGAGTGCCTGTTAGCGCCCATGCTTTGCAGGTGACATCCAGCCCGAGCAGCACTTGGCCGGAGGCGGTTTCGCCATGGAGAATGGTATTGGCGTAGTCTTTATCGATATAGCTGAATCTTGAGCTGAAATTGTCAGCATTAAGATCCACCAGTTCAATTCTATCGTCGGGATCGCGCGCTTTGAGTTGGCGCATTTCGGCGCTACATAATGGGCAATTGCCATCGAAAAAAATCCGCAGTTCCATTAGGTCTACCTCTTACAGTGTGTCCCTGAGTATACGCAGTTGCCAGGCATTTAGATCGACATGTTTACGGTTTTAATTATTATACACTCTTGGCTAGAGGCATTAAGCAATTGCGATGAGTGACGTGATTGTGTGATTACGTGATTGTGCGATTAACAATCTGCCAAATGCGTTTGCTTTTAATCAGTGCTTGGCAAATAACAGGATGGATATGACAGCTCCCATTATTATCACTGGCGTGGGTAAACGTATTGGTTACGCCCTCGCGAAACACTTGCTCGCCCAAGGGCACAAGGTGATTGGCACCTATCGCAGCCATTATCCCAGCATCGATGAGTTGCAGTCTTTGGGCGCGACCTTAATGCAATGCGACTTTTACGATAATGCGCAGCTCCAAACCCTGATTGAGCAATTGAGCCAATACCCCAAAATCCGCGCTATTATCCATAATGCCTCTGACTGGTTGCCAGACAACAGCCCAAGCCTTGCCCCCCATGAGGTGATGCAGCGCATGATGCAGGTGCATGTGAGCGTACCCTATCAAATAAACCTAGCCTTAGCCTCGCAATTACGTGCGGGAGCCGAGGGTGAGATTGGCGCCAGCGATATTATCCATTTCACCGACTATGTGGCCGAAAAGGGCAGTGCCAAGCACATGGCTTATGCGGCCAGTAAAGCGGCGCTAGATAATTTAACCTTATCCTTTGCGGCTAAATTAGCGCCCGAGGTCAAAGTGAATGCGATTGCGCCGGCGATGATCCTTTTTAATCCAAGTGATGATGAAGCCTATCGACAAAAGACCTTAGCCAAGGCCATCTTGCCAAAAGAAGCTGGAAATCAGGAGATTATTGCCTTAGTGGATTATCTATTGGCGAGCCGTTATGTCACGGGGCGCAGCCACAATGTCGATGGTGGGCGGCATTTAAGGTAAAAAAGAATCTAGAACGGCCTGCGGCCTCTAGAACGCCATTGCATGGCTCTAGATTCTAGATTCAAGAAGAAGCCCTTATGGAGCGACGCTCTGCTTTTTCTAGCAGCGAAGCGCTCTAGCTTCTAGTTTCTTGCACCTACTTTTCAAAACTCCCATACTCGACTTGGGGTGATGATGGTCGGCAAGGGCACATCCCAATGTTCGCATGGCAGACTCGGTACTTGCTGGCAATCATGGGCATAACCCATCGGCAGTGGTCTGCCTTTGCTGTGCCAATTAGCTAGCGTTCTGTCGTAATAGCCGCCGCCCATGCCCATGCGATTGCCTTTGATATCAAAGGCAACCAGCGGGGTGATCACCACATCGAGTTGCTCAACGGATATAACGTTACGCACATCTAGCCGTGGCTCTAAAATGCCGAATTGATTCGGTAGCATTACCGAGTCGGCGTGGTAATGCAAAAACAATAATTGCCCTGCATTAAAGGGGTGCAGCCGTGGCAGATAGGTTTGAATACCTTGTTGCCAAAGCGCTTCGATAAGCGGGGCGGTTGCAAGTTCGCCATCGTGGGTGAGGTAAAGCGCGACATGCTGGGCCTTCAGCGCGCTGAGCTTTTCGAGCATTCGTTGACCTGCGGCAAGGCTTGCCTTGGTTTGCACCTCTGTCGAAAGTGAGCGGCGGGCCAAACGTATTTGTTTGCGTAATTCGGCGCGGCTGAGAGTTGGGCTTAGGCTTAGCGTTGGACTTAGATTTGGGCTTAGCGACTTGGTATCAATTTCAGGCTGAGTGCCGTGTGGCCCCTTGACTGTTGGGGCCGAAGTGTTTGATACAGGTGAAGTGATAGACATAAATAAGATGCTCCCCAGAATGCCGCTACCGGTGTAGCCCTTGAACCGTAGGTTCAAGGCGGGTAAATGATTACCTCCTAAGGCTTCTCGGTACGAGCCGAGCATGCTCAATGTCAGTAAAGCATTCACCCTGAGATCAAAATTATCGGCACAGGGACATTACCAGTTGGCCTGCATCCCAGGGAGCAAAAACGGTATTGAATCGCTAATCGTTTGGCTTAAAAAAGTATAGGCCAGTTAGCCATTCACTGTGCAACTCTTCTCAGATAGATGGTGCTTGGCACCGAGTGCACAGTCTAAAACTATTTGGTTGAACGCTCAACTAAGGCGTTTTCCAAGGTTGACTGCAACAGGCTGATGCGGTCATCCATTTGTTTCATATAATGCTTATTCTTTTGCTTTTCTTGGTACAACTCGTGGCCAATATTCAGCGCCGCCATAATGGCAATTTCTTCGCGGCTTAAGCTATTAGTGCGATTTTTTAGGGTGGTGAGTTGCTGCTCAACCCCTTGAGCCACAATACGTAGGGCATCTTCCTGACCTTTCGGACAGGCGATAGAGTAGGTGCGCCCCAGCAGGGTGATTTCAACTGCACTGTTACTCATTCGAAGATGATCCTTTCGTTGGCATCGATAGGGCGGACTATATAGGGCTGATATTAAAAGTGCAAGGTAAGCCGCTGATGGATTGCACATTCGCCGTTTTGTTTGCTGCTTGTGTGAGCAGTTGCCGGAATTTTTATCTTCAACCCTAAGAATGCCGGATCAGAGTTGGTTCAAGTCTTTAACTCTGCTAGCATTGCTGCTGGAAAATTCTGATTGGAATCTGATATGGCGACCCCTCCTTCGTTACGTATCGAAAGCTTAAAAATAGCCCTCGATGCGGCTGAAATTGGTCAGCATCCCGTGGAAGTTCACGGTGCTCTTGTGGGTTTAATCTGCGGCGGTGTAGATCAAACTGGTGATTTGTGGATTAAACCGTTATTTGACCTGATGAACGATGGTCAGCCTTTGCCTGCACCTTTACATCAATTGGTGTGTGAGTTGTTCCAAGACTCGGTTGCCCGTTTGAGTGACTTTGATTTTGGTTTTATGCCGTTGCTTCCCGAAGAGGAAGAATCCCTCAGTCACCGAGTTGAGGCGCTATCGCTTTGGACGCAAAGCTTTTTAACGGGCATTGCGATTATCCAGCCTAAGCTCAATAAAGCCTCCGCTGAAGTGCGTGAAGTGATTAAAGATCTGGCCGATATCGCTCAAGTGGAATTCGATGTGACCGACGATGAAGAGTCGGAAACCGCCTATATTGAATTGCTGGAATTTGTGCGCATTGCTGCGATTTTGTGTTACTCCGAGTTTGGCCCAGAGCCGAGCCATGAAGAGAGTGATGATCCTGCGGTGATCCATTAATCCCTAAAAGAGAAAGGCGGAGCGATTCCGCCTTTTATTGTTTTTCAAATCTAACATCCTGATGGCGAAACGCTTTTAGCCATGCCATAGCTTGAATGAGAACCCCATGACGGTAGCAGAGCACATGGATAATTCAGTTCAAAATGTCGATATTGCCATTGTCGGTGGCGCCATGGCGGGTGCGACCCTCGCGTTAGCTTTGGCTCGTTTGTCTGGTACTGAAAAACCGTTATCAATTGCCTTAATCGAGGCGCATCTTCCCGATAACAATCACCCCGGTTTTGACGCCCGTTCTATCGCCATTGCCCATGGTTCTATCTTCGAGTTATCCCGTTTAGGTTTATGGCCAAAATTGGCGCATTTAGGCACAGCAATCAAAGATATCCATGTGTCCGATCGCGGCCATTTTGGCATGACGGAACTCAACGCCAGTCAGTTCCATTTAGATGCGCTGGGCCAAGTCGTCGAGCTGGAAAGGGTCGGCCAAGTGCTGTTTAGCGAGCTTAACAAAACTCAGGTTAAGCGCTATTGCCCTGCCAAACTGTCAGCGTTAATTCCCGATATCGACAGCCACACGCTGGTGCTGGATTCCGGCGAGCGGATTTGTGCCAAGCTGGTGGTCGCCGCCGATGGCTTGCAGTCTAAGGTGCGCAGCAGTTTTAATCTGCCCATTACCCAAGTGGCGTTCGAGCAAACTGCGATTATCGCCAATCTACAAACCGATAAGCCGCATCAGCATTGGGCCTACGAACGATTTACTGAAACAGGCCCACTGGCGTTATTGCCGATGGCAGATAGCCAAGGCCAGCCGCGTTTATCCCTCGTCTGGGCACTCGATAATCACCGCGCGCAAGCGATGCTCACCGCGCCTAAAGCTGAGTTTTTGGCTGCGTTGCAGCAAGCCTTTGGTTATCGCGCCGGCCAGTTTATCGATGTCAGCGAGCGCCATGCTTATCCGTTAAACCTGTCTTATATGCCAAGGCCTATTCACCATAGATGCGTATTTATTGGTAATGCGGCGCAGACGTTACACCCGATTGCGGGGCAGGGATTTAACTTAGGCCTTCGGGATGTGGTGAGCCTGCTTGAAGTGCTCAACACTGCGCGAGAGCAGGGTGAAGATATCGGCGGTGTCGCCGTCACCCATGGCTATTTGCAGGCCCGTGAGGCGGATAGAAACAGCACTATTCGCAATATTGAATTTTTAGTCCGTGGCTTCTCTAACCAATATTGGCCCCTGGCCCTTGGGCGTAATCTAGGATTGCGGCTGTTGTCTTGGTTCCCGCCACTGAAAACCCCCGTCGCTCAAAAAGCGATGGGCTGGAAATAATCATTACTGGTATCGCAACGCGAAAAGGATGTACCCATGTTAAGTTCACAAGCCTATGACATTGCCATTGTGGGTGGCGGCATGGTGGGACTCGCCACCGCGATAGGATTGGCGCAGGCCGATCTTAATGTTGTCGTTATCGATGCGGGCCACACAGAGGCCGTGAGCGGTGAGCCAAGGCTTAGGGTTAGCGCCATCAACAAGGCGAGCCAACGTTTGCTGGAGCACCTCGGCGCTTGGCACTATGTCGATGCCAGCCGCGCGACGCCCTATCAAAAAATGGCGGTATGGGATAAAGACGGTTTTGGCAAAATCGCCTTCGATGCCAGTAGCATCAGTGAACCTAGCCTTGGCGCGATTATCGAAAACGACGCCATCAGCTACGCCCTCGCCAAGCGTGCCAGTGAATTTGACAATATCACCCATATCGAAAACCAACGCTTAGAGCGTATCGCCTTTGGTGAGCGTGAAGCTTGGTTGACTCTCGCCAATGGTGCTGAGATAGAAAGTGTGAGCGCCGCACTTGTGATTGCCGCCGATGGTGCCAATTCTTGGGTGCGTGAACAATGTAAGATCCCGTTAACCTTCTGGGATTATGGCCACCATGCGATCGTGGCGACCATTCGAAGCGAGATGCCGCACCTTGCCACCGCTCGCCAAGTGTTTTTGCAGGATGGCCCGCTGGCCTTCTTGCCGTTATATGAAGAAAACCTCTGCTCCATCGTCTGGTCAGTGCCGCCCGAGCGCGCCACTGAATTACTGGCAATGGACAAAGTGCAATTTGAGCGCAATCTCACCGCCGCCTTCGATGGCCGCCTTGGGATTTGCAAGCTTGAGAGTGAACGCCAAGCCTTCCCACTGCGGATGCGCTACGCCCGCCATTTTGCCCGCCACCGTTTAGTGCTCGCGGGGGACGCAGCCCACACCATTCATCCATTAGCGGGCCAAGGGGTAAACCTTGGCTTCCTCGATGCCGCCAGCATTATCGAAGTGATTAGCGAATTACAGCAAGCGGGTAAGGATATTGGCGATTATGCCGAGCTGCGCGCCCTAGAGCGTTGGCGCAAGGCCGATGCGATGGAGATGATCGCGGCGATGGAAGGCTTTAAGCGCCTGTTCGAGGGTTCAAACCCAGTTAAAAAGGCCATTCGCGATCTGGGACTGAATCTGGTCGATAATGTCGCTGGGCTGAAAACAGTGTTCATGCAACAGGCCATGGGTAATAAGTCGTCGCTGCCCAAGTTATGTCGCTAGCCTCGGTTGCGCTAATGTGATCAGAATTGCCGCAATTATCAGCGATTTGATTGCAAGCTGCGCAAATCTCGCTTTCGCATGTAAAAAAATTACATGTTGAAGATGAGAAAATCTAATGACACTGGCTTCGGATTAGAAAAATCTCCTGTATACAAATTTGTGACGCAAGGTATAATTTCGCCGCATTTTAGACCCTAGTACTTATACCAATCACGATAAATATCTGATTAATTCAGAGCGAATCAGGCGTTGCAGTGACAGACGCATTGAGACCGAAAGAACCCCTTTCAAATTGATGCATCGTGGAAGTGAAATGCCGATTAGCCAGATATTTAGCCGGATTTGTATCACCCTACGCTAGGCAGAGACCTGAAGAAGGCCGCAAAAAAGGGATAACAATGGCTAATAAAACTGTTCTGTTTAACAAGCACTTAGAATCAAACGCTAAGATGGTTGACTTCCACGGTTGGGATATGCCCCTCAACTATGGTTCACAAATCGAAGAACACCACGCCGTGCGTCAAGACGCAGGTATGTTCGACGTGTCCCACATGACTGTGGTTGATGTGACCGGAACCGACGCTTGTGCATTCCTCCGTAAGTTGCTCGCCAACGATGTGGCCAAACTTAAAGTTCCTGGTAAAGCCTTATACGGCGGCATGTTAGATGACAATGCCGGCATCATCGACGACCTAATCACTTACTACCTCACCGACACTTTCTACCGTGTTGTTGTTAACAGCGCGACCCGCGAAAAAGACTTAGCCTGGATCGCCAAACAATCCCAAGGTTTTGATGTCACAGTGACCGAGCGTCCTGAGCTGGCGATGATCGCCGTTCAAGGTCCTAACGCTAAGGCCAAAGCCGCCGCCGTATTCAGTAGCGAGCAAAATGCCGCCATCGAAGGTATGAAACCTTTCTTCGGTAAGCAAGCGGGTTCTCTGTTCATTGCGACCACAGGTTACACTGGTGAAGCGGGCTACGAGATCATCGTGCCAGAAGCGGAAGCCGAAGCTCTGTGGCAAGCTCTGTTAGATCAAGGCGTTAAACCCTGTGGTTTAGGCGCCCGCGATACATTACGTCTCGAAGCCGGTATGAACCTCTACGGCTTAGATATGGACGAAACCATCAACCCGCTGGCCGCCAACATGGGCTGGACCATTGCATGGGAGCCAACCGACCGTGACTTTATTGGTCGTAAGGCGCTTGAAGCCCTGCGCGATGCGGGAACCGACAAATTAGTCGGCCTGGTGATGGAAGAAAAAGGCGTGTTACGCCATGATATGCCAGTATTTTTCACCGATGCAGCGGGTGTTGAGCAGCAAGGCGTGATCACTAGCGGTACTTTCTCACCTACATTGGGCTATTCTATTGCGATGGCGCGTGTTCCTAGTTCAATTGGGGATACGGCGGAAGTCGAGATGCGTAAAAAGCGCGTGGCTGTTAGAGTAGTAGCGCCAAACTTTGTGCGCAACGGTAAACAAGCATTTTAAAAAAACGGAACAAGGAACAAGAACAATGAGCAATATTCCGACAGAACTGAAATACGCCTCTTCACACGAATGGATCCGCAAGGAAGAAGACGGTAGCTACACTGTGGGTATCACTGAGCACGCTCAAGAGCTGTTAGGTGACATGGTTTTCGTTGAGCTGCCAGAAGTGGGTGACACTGTCACGGCGGGCGACGACTGTGCAGTGGCGGAATCAGTGAAAGCGGCTTCTGACATCTACGCGCCAATCTCTGGTGAAGTGATTGCCGTCAACGAAGCACTGGAAGATTCTCCAGAGCTGGTAAACAGCGACGCTTACGGCGAAGGCTGGTTCTTCCGCGTTATGCCTTCTGATGAATCAGAAGTTGACGCTCTGCTCGATGCAGAAGGTTACCAAGCTGTAATCGACGAAGAATAATCGTCGACGCTAACGAAGCCCTCAGGGGCTTCGTTTGTTTTAGCGCAAGTTTGACATAACAATAGCCCGTTTATCAGTACCCTACAGTCCTGAGCGACGGCAAATCTGGAACAAGGTTTATCATGACCAAGCAAACCCTCACTCAGTTAGAACAGCACGATTTATTCTTACGTCGCCATATCGGCCCAGATAGCAGCCAACAACAAGAAATGTTGAACTACGTTGGTGCTGAGTCTTTGGACGATCTGACCGCGCAAATCGTGCCTGAGTCGATCCGTTTAAGCCAAGAGTTGAGCATTGGTGATTCCTGCGGCGAAGCCGAAGGTTTGGCCTACATTCGTGGTTTAGCCAAACAAAACCAAGTCTTCAAAAGCTACATTGGTATGGGTTACTACGGTACCCAAGTGCCTAATGTGATTTTACGTAACGTCTTAGAAAATCCAGGTTGGTACACGGCGTACACGCCCTATCAGCCAGAGATCGCCCAAGGCCGTTTAGAAGCCATTCTAAACTTCCAACAAGTGTCGATGGATTTAACCGGTTTAGATTTAGCATCAGCTTCACTGCTGGACGAAGCGACCGCCGCCGCCGAAGCGATGGCGCTGGCTAAGCGTGTATCTAAAGCCAAAAAAGCCAACATTTTCTTCGTAGCCGATGACGTATTCCCACAAACCTTAGACGTAGTGAAGACTCGCGCTGAGTGTTTTGGTTTTGAAGTGGTGGTGGGTCCTGCCCATGAAGCGGTAAACCACGAGCTGTTTGGTGCTTTGTTCCAATATTCAAACCGTTTCGGTCAAATCACTGACTTCACCGACTTATTCGCCGAATTACGCGCGAAAAACGTGATTGTGACTGTGGCTGCCGACATCATGGCATTAGTGTTACTCAAGTCACCGGGTGCCATGGGTGCCGACGTGGTCTTCGGTAGCGCGCAGCGTTTTGGCGTGCCAATGGGCTTTGGTGGTCCACATGCAGCCTTCTTCGTGGCCCGTGACGAGCACAAACGCTCTATGCCTGGCCGTATCATCGGTGTGTCAAAGGACACCCGTGGTAACCGCGCACTGCGTATGGCGATGCAAACTCGCGAGCAGCATATCCGCCGCGAAAAAGCCAACTCAAACATTTGTACCGCGCAAATTCTGTTAGCGAACATGGCGTCTTTCTACGCCGTATTCCACGGCCCACAGGGCCTGAAAACCATCGCATCACGCATCAACCGCTTTGCTGATATCTTAGCCGCGGGCTTACAAGCTAAAGGCGTGAGCTTAGTGAACACAACTTGGTTCGATACCATCAGCATCAAAGGCTTAGACGTTGCAGCAGTCAATGCACGCGCGCTGGCTGCTGAAATGAACCTGCGTTTCGATGCTGACGGCATCGTCGGCGTGAGCTTAGATGAAACCACTATCCGCAGCGATATCGAAGCGCTGTTCGATGTGATTTTAGGTGCTGGCCATGGCTTAGACGTTGCCGCATTAGATGCGCAAATCGTGGCGCAAGGTAGCCAATCGATTCCTACCTCTTTAGTGCGTCAAGATGCCATCCTGAGCCACCCAACCTTCAATCGCTACCAAAGCGAAACCGAGATGATGCGTTATATCAAGCGTCTCGAAAGCAAAGACTTAGCACTGAACTACTCAATGATTTCATTGGGTTCATGCACCATGAAGTTAAACGCTGCGGTTGAAATGATCCCAGTCAGCTGGCCAGAATTTGCCAACATGCACCCATTCTGCCCACTGGATCAAGCCAAGGGTTACACTCAACTGATTGAAGAACTGTCTTCATGGTTAGTGAATGTCACAGGTTACGATGCCGTGTGTATCCAACCTAACTCAGGCGCTCAGGGTGAATACGCGGGTCTGCTGGCGATTCGTAAATACCACGAGTCTCGCGGGCAGGCCCACAGAAACATCTGCTTAATCCCACAATCTGCCCACGGTACTAACCCCGCATCGGCGCAATTAGCGGGTATGCAAGTTGTTGTGACTGCCTGTGATAAGCAAGGTAACGTGGATTTAGACGATCTGAAGGCCAAAGCGGCTGAAGTGGCAGAAAACCTGTCATGTATCATGATCACTTACCCATCGACCCACGGTGTGTACGAAGAATCTATCCGCGAAATCTGCAACATTGTGCACCAGCACGGTGGTCAAGT
>NZ_AKZL01000037.1:0-44685 GCF_000282755.1 Shewanella sp. POL2 | reverse complement strand
TAACTTACCGTGTAGTTTGATATTTAGACGATTATGAGGGGCTTTGTTCGCTGAATCGATTTAGGAAACAAAGCCTTGTTAAAGCTCTAATTGCTAAACAGTGGATGCAAGTTTGCTAAATAACCAGAAATGACTCATGGAATGTAAAGCACAGGAATGGCAGGTTAGTATTACTATGACCTGCCCATTTTTCTCAACGTCACTGGTGCAACAATGCCAGTTCTGGTGTATCCCGTAGTATTTATGTTTTCTGATGAAAAGAGCTGTTCAGAATAGAAATGGATTTTGGAATGAAATCAGTTTTACAAATTACCTTAGGGATCTTGTTAGCGGGTTTGGTCACTTTGTTAGTGCGAATTGGCTATTTGAGTTATATCGAATACCGCCTGACGCAAGGGCTTAATGAGTTTGCTATGCAACAAAAGCAAACTGAACTTGCTCGCCAACAAGCCGCAAAAGAACGCAAGATTATTGAATATCAACAGCAACAAATTGCAATTCAGCGGGCTGCGGAACAGCAACGTATCGCTCAGCAAAATGAAGCGGCACGCATACGTAAAGCCGAAGCATGGCGCAAATACTATATCGTCCCCGAAGACTGCAAAAACTATAAGTCAGATGAGCATATGGTTAACTGTCTAAACCATAAAGCCGATGCCAAAGCAGAATTTGATAGAGTTTATGATTCTACAAATATTCAATAGATTTTAGTTTTTACTTAATATTTAATAGTTATCTTGATTGGTTTTTAATCATTTTAAGTTTTAATTTTAAAAAATGGAGTTTTTATGAGAATTGATGAAATAACATTTCACAACTTTAAATCAAGAGATAGATTTGCTAGTGTTAATTTTTCTGATGATAATGTTACTATTATTTTCGGTGATAATGGTTGTGGGAAAACAACATTTTTAAAAGCTATTAGCGCATTTCTTTCTCAAGATGAAAGTTCATTAAAGGCATTAGGTGTTAATCGCAGGGCAGGATTAAGCTTTGTTAAATATGTTAACCAAAGAAAATCTCTGACCTAAAATCCCCATTCCACGCGGCTTTGCGCATCTTACTCGGCTTACTTACCTTTAATGGGTGTTGCTGCAACAAGTTGAGCACAATACGGCGAAATAACGCCATTTTCTTCGCATTGTCTCTATCGCCTATCCGCGACATATCTTCTTTGAACGTGACATCCAGTACCCAATGTTGTTGATTCTCGATGTGCCAATGCTGCCTAACAGCCCGAGCGGCGAGTTCTACCTCAATATCCAATGAACTCAAGTAGTAATGTGTATCGATAGTCGTCGTTCCTTTGCGCTTACGTTCACGCTCAACAGCGATTATCGATTTGGCCGATGGCCACTGTTTGGCAAGCTCCTTTGGCAATAAGGCTGGAATTTGAAACGTGGTACGACGTTCTTCTCTACCGTGTCCCTTGTTGCTTTCTTCAAACATTGGGATATCGACGGCATTAGTCTCCCAGTGTGGCTGAAATAGCGCTTCAATCGCTTTTCTCAGTGTCGGCTGATTACCTTTCACTTGCACAACATAATCACCTTTACGCTTGACTATTTGAGCCAGTGTTTCTTTGTTGCAGTGCAGCGCATCAAAGGTCAATACGGCATCTTGGATATCCAACATATGCAGTAATTCGCGAACGGTAGCCACTTCGCTGCCTTTGGTTTTGGTGTCTTGTTGATAGAGAACAAGGCCTTGCTCAGTATCAAACGCTGAGACGAGGTGTAATGCTTGCTCTGTACCGTTCTGATTAACCGCACCACGGAGGGTTTTGCCGTCAATGGCGATTAATGGTTTACCAGCAGATGCTCTCAAACTATTCGTCCAGCGAAACAGTGCAAGTACCATCATCTCAACATCAATTGCTTTAATGATCCGCGCAATAGAGTGCCGAGTGGGTATCCCTTTTGCAAAAGGCCGATGTCTCTGGAGCCATGACAAGTGCTCATGGCCAAACTCCTCAATCTCAAGCCATCCGTGACAACCAGAAGCGGTGGCGGCTAAAACGAGGAAAATGATATCGACCAAATTGTGTTCAAGGTTGATATATGAGCGTGGGTCTTCAATGAGTTTCAAATGGTCAAACAAGGACATAGATTAGGCTTAGTAGAATAACATGCCTGATCAGATCATGCTGATACTGATAAGTTCCATGCGGTTAACAAAGTATGATCCTGCCCTGGTGTTAATCGTATTGAATGTAAAATATCTGATGGTGGTAATGTAAGAGATGTTATAGTCTCAATGGATGATGGGGTCTTTAACTGGGAAGAATTTGAAAATAGTTTTTTACAAAATTCCAGATCTCTTTCTTTAGGTGTTGAACGAGGTGTAAGCACTCAGGCTGTGAATATTGATCCTGAGCTATTCTATGATTTTTTTATGAATTTCAATAAAAATAATGATTTTTTTAACGAAGCTCGTTCAGTTGGCTTTCAGAGAAAGAAAATTTTTGAATTATCTGAGGAGTTATCATTCTTTATTAGAAGGCGAAATGCTGTTAAATATAGAAATAGAAGGCCTGAAATTGACTTTGGAAAGCATCATTTATATTTACAGAATATTAAGATTGAAAATATTGAAGAGCTTTTGTTGCAACGTTATAGGATAGCTAGGTTCACAGCTACACGAAAAATTCAAAGCGCACTATTTGATACCTTGTCAGTTGCTATCGATATAGAAAATAGTAACCCTTCAACAAAAGTTTCAAATAGTGAAGTGTTAGGGCAAAGGATATTGGAAAATAAAGATAGAATTATAGAGGCTCTTGATGATGGTGAGGATAATAACTTTAAAAATAGAATTGTTAATATTTTAAATAAAATTAACCAGAAGGGTGAGCTAGATAAAATACTAGGACATTCATTACTAAGTCAACTTTTTGAAAATATGATTGATGAATTGGAAGTTGAAAAGCTTGTTTTAAGTTCTATTAACTTATTGGTTGACAAATTTAATGGATATTTAATAGATGGTAAAAAACTATTTGTTAATGGTAGGGAGGTTTATGTTGAAATTGATGGTGAGCACCATACTGTAAACGAGCTTTCAAGTGGGGAAAGACATATATTAACTTTTTTAGCTTTGGTTCTTTTTGAGGGGCAGGATCGTAATTTTTTAATTATTGATGAGCCTGAAATATCATTGAATATAAAGTGGCAGCGAGAGTTGATGTCTATTTTTTCAGCTCTGTTACCTACGACTCAAATTATTGTTGCTTCTCATTCTCCGGCATTAGCTAAGAGAAATCCGAATTTCCTTTCTGAACTGAAGGTTTGGAGATCGTAAATGTCAGGAAATTTTTATGAAATAGATGAAATCTTCAATGAAGCTGTAATGACAGGTGTTCCAGCAATAATTGTTGAAGGGATGGATGATATTCTTATTTATAATCAGTTATCGGCAAGGGTTCCATTCGAAGTAGAAATTTATGCTGTTGAAAATATTGAAGGGTATTCGGAAGGGTGTGAGCAGGTTATTACAGCTATAAGAGAGCTTAACAATATTAAAAATAGCAAGTATAAGCTGGATGAACACATTTTAGGTATTATCGATAAGGATGTTAGGGATTATAGAAATGAATTGCCTGCTTTGGAACCGATATTGGTACTTGAATACTACTCTATTGAAAGTTATTTTGTTTCTAAAGATGTGTTGCATAATATTCTTTGTTTATGTACTAAGGCTGGTAAGAGTTTAATTAATGAAGATCTTTGTGTTAAGATCTTTAAGGATGTGGAAAAAAATCTACTAAGTTTATATTACTTTTCACTCGAAGCATTAAGAGCTTCTTTGGATTCTGAATATAAGTCAATATTCTTTTATTCTTACCCAACAGGTAGACTAAATGATGTTAAAATTCAACATGCTATTTTAAGTAAGATTGATGAACTAGATAGATTTGCTGCTCATCTTGACTTGTCTCCAAACTTAATGACTTTAAAAAGTATTTCAAAGGGTAAGTGGTTGGTTGAATCTTTTTCAGTCGAAATTTTAAAAAGTATTAACTCTCTTAATGGAATGTGCTCTGGCGGTGAAATTATTACTTGTCAGTTCTGTTCGACAGGAGCATTTCATAAATGCCTTTATAAAATAAGAGATGGTATAAATAATAAGTCGATAAAAAATCTCGCTTTTTCTTTTATTGGTGGGGCCGATTTTGATCATATTGTTGATAGGATTTATAAAATTAAAAATCACATTCTTATGTCAGCATGAATAAATCGCTAGGAATTAGTTTTTACTAAGCTGTTTTCTTATTTATTAGTTATTTAGTTTTGGTTTTTAGGTGAAGCCATTAATTTTATTTGGTTATTGATAAAAGTTTGATTAGACACCCATTGCTAAATCCGCAGAATAAAATGGATATCCATTGTTAGTGCGCGATCGTAAATTTCTGGTTATTCTTAGGTTAAGCATTAAATAAGGTGCTTTAATGCTTAGTCCTTAAGGAACTCAGATAAGCCTTGGATGATTAAAAATGATTCGATATCTATTATTCGTATTCTTTGCTCTTGTGCTATGTGTGAGTAATGCGCTGGCAGGCGAATATCAGCTGGATTGGCCTGTCTCTGGTGAGGAGCTGATTTATCATTCCTGCGGTTGTGCTGATTCCTGCTGGGTTGCCGAGGTTCGCCAAGCTAAAGCGGAAAAGCCGCTCATCGCTAAACTGAGATGCGACTGCGAAAAACTCTATTTTACTGATGAAACTGGCGTAGAACGGGTTGTCGCTGAAAATTGTGATGAGTTAAACACCGACAATAAAATGGATTTGATCCCAGAGCGAATCAAGCAACTTCAGTCACATTTTAATCCCCCTCGTTAACTCTATTTATCCTTGTGTGAAATGGAATTCCAGAACGGAAATAACAGGAGATGCATAGCTTTTTGAATGCAAAAAGTTAACTCTACTCTTACAGAAGTTCACCCATCCCCTGCGAAGTTTCTGAAGGGCGATGAAGACTCTTTATTGAAAAATGGCGCGTGACGCAGACAGTACGTCTGCGTAGCTTTTGGGGAAGGGGCGAATGAAAATCGGTGATTTTCGAATAAGCGCGAAATAAGTCTTTTATATGATGATTTTTTCTGAATTAGCCCATGCAATTTTTGCAGAGCGTAATGGGTACACCAGATAGGGCACTGTTGCACCAGTGACCTTCTAAAACATGGATGTTTTAGTAGAGCCTACAAGGATGTATGCACGGCGTGTCACTGGGGTAACAGTGCTAAAGCCTGCGGCAGGCAATGAGTTACATCATCACCTTACAGCGATATGGTTGCTAGTTCGCAATGCAAAACGAACCAGCAACATCGGGTGTGGGGTGAAGCCCCACGACCTTTTCGGTCGCAAGACCGATCTTAGATCTCAAACCGCGTTAGCGTAATCTAAATCCCGATTACTCGGGATCATAGTCAAGCACTGGCGCTAGCCACTTCTCCGTCTCTGCAACAGTCATCCCTTTACGCTTCGCGTAATCCTCCACCTGATCGCGACCAATATTACTCACGCCAAAGTAGCGGGATTTCGGGTGGGCAAAGTACCAGCCCGATACTGCGGCGGTAGGGAACATGGCGTAGCTTTCGGTAATGTTTAAGTCGATGGTTTCATTCGGCTTTAACAGTTCCCACAACAGGCCTTTTTCGGTGTGATCCGGGCAAGCGGGGTAACCCGGTGCAGGGCGAATGCCCTTGTATTTTTCGCGAATTAACGCCTCGTTATCGAGCTGCTCATCGGCGGCATAACCCCAAAACTCTTTACGTACGCGCTCGTGCATCCGCTCGGCAAAGGCTTCGGCTAAACGGTCGGCTAAACACTTGAGCATAATGGCGTTGTAGTCATCATGGTTCGCCTCAAAGCGGGCGATATGCTCATCAATCCCATGGCCTGCGGTAACCGCAAAGCCGCCCATATAGTCGGCAACGCCTGAGTCTTTGGGCGCGACAAAATCGGCCAGACAGAAGTTATCGTTACCGACCCGCTCAAGTTGCATCCGCAGGTGATGGGTGGTCAGCTCAACCTCTGTGCGAGTCTCATCTGTGTACAGCTCAATATCATCGAAGTTGACGGTATTGGCGGGGAATAGCCCAATCACGCCCTTGGCGGTGAGCCATTTTTCTTCGATGATTTTTGTAAGCATCGCCTGACCATCGGCGAACAGCTTTTGCGCCTCAACGCCGACTACTTTGTCGGTTAAGATTTCAGGGTAATGACCGTGCAGCTCCCATGCGCGGAAGAAGGGCGTCCAGTCGATGCGGTCGACTAAATCGGTTAATGGATAGTCTTCAAATACTTGGCGACCGAGCACGTTAGGTTTGAATGGGGTGTAGTTGGCCCAATCGTGCTGGCAGCGGTTTTGACGGGCGGCCTCTAGCGAGACGATTTCCTTACGCTTAGCTTGGGATAAACGCTTGGTGCGCATATCGTCATACTCGGCGTAGGTTTCATCAATGGTCGCTTGGCGAGTTTCATTGCTGACTAGCTTGCTGACCATAGGCACTGCGCGCGAGGCATCGGCAATGTAAATCGCGCCATGGGGATAATGCGGCGCAATCTTCACCGCAGTATGGATTTTCGAGCAGGTAGCGCCGCCGATAATCGCTGGAATGGTGAGCCCTTCACGGTGGAAGGTTTTCACATTGTGCACCATCTCATCGAGGCTTGGGGTGATAAGCCCTGACATGCCGATAATATCGATATTGTGTTCTTTCACCGCCTCAAGAATGCGCTCTACTGACACCATCACGCCTAAATCGAACACTTCAAAGCCATTGCAGGCAAGCACCACGCCGACAATATTCTTGCCGATATCGTGCACATCGCCTTTTACGGTCACCATCAAAATCTTACCGTTCGACTGACCTGCGACTTTTTCTTTTTCAATAAAGGGATTGAGGTAGGCCACGGCCTTTTTCATCACCCGCGCGGATTTGACCACCTGTGGCAGGAACATTTTACCCGAGCCAAACAGGTCGCCGACGATATTCATACCGTCCATTAGCGGGCCTTCAATCACATCCAGCGGACGGGAGGCAGCTTGGCGAGCCGCTTCAGTATCTTCGTCGATAAATTCGGTGATGCCTTTCACCAGCGCATGGGCGAGACGTTGATTAACTGGCCATGAGCGCCATTCTAAATCTTCTTTTTTAGCGGCACTTGAGCCATCGCCACGGAATTTTTCAGCAATATCAAGCAATTGCTCGGTATTGCTCGAGCCTTCAACCGGGCAAGGCAGGTTGAGCACCACGTTCTCGACCCGTACTTTAAGCTCTGGGTCGATATCGTCAAAAATCGCTAACTGGCCCGCGTTGACAATCCCCATATCCATACCGACTTTAATCGCGTGGTACAGGAATACTGCGTGAATCGCCTCACGCACTGGGTTGTTACCGCGGAAGGAGAACGACACGTTCGATACCCCGCCCGAAATCATCGCGTGGGGCAGGGTGGCCTTAATTTCTTTAATGGCATCAATAAAATCGACAGCATAGTTATCGTGCTCATCGATACCCGTGGCAATGGCGAAGATGTTCGGGTCGAAGATAATGTCTTCGGGCGGAAAGCCGACCTTATCGACCAGCACGCGGTAGGCGCGGGTACAGATTTCGACTTTGCGCGCCTTCGTATCGGCTTGGCCTTGCTCGTCGAACGCCATAATAATGGCCGCCGCGCCGTAGCGTTTAACGAGGGTTGCCTGCTCGATAAACTTCTCTTCGCCTTCTTTGAGGGAGATAGAGTTAACAATACCCTTGCCTTGAATACATTTGAGGCCCGCTTCAATCACTTCCCACTTCGAGGAGTCGATCATAATCGGCACGCGGCTGATATCTGGCTCAGAGGCGATAAGATTTAAGAACTTATGCATCACCTCCACGCCATCGAGCATGCCTTCGTCCATGTTGATGTCGATGATCTGCGCGCCGCTTTCTACCTGTTCACGGGCGACATCGAGCGCCTGTTCGAACTTGCCTTCTTTGATCAGCTTTAAAAATTTGGCCGAGCCAGTAACGTTGGTGCGCTCACCCACGTTCACAAACAGGGTTTGGGCGTCGATAGTGAGCGGTTCCAAACCTGCTAAACGGCAGGCGACGGGGATCTCGGGTAATACGCGCGGGGCAAACGGTTCCACCGCTTCGCGAATGACCTTAATATGCTCGGGTGTGCTACCACAGCAGCCGCCAATAATGTTGAGCATGCCTTCACGGGCCCATTCTTGGATAACGCTGGCCATGTCTTTTGGGGTTTCATCGTAACCGCCAAACTCGTTTGGTAGACCCGCGTTAGGGTGCGCCGACACATAACATTCGGCGATGCGTGACAGTTCTTCAACGTAGGGACGCAGCTCTTTTGGCCCAAGGGCGCAGTTAAGGCCGATAGATAACGGCTTGATATGGCGAAGGGAGTTATAAAAGGCTTCGGTGGTTTGTCCGGTAAGGGTTCGGCCCGAGGCATCGGTAATAGTGCCGGAGATCATCACTGGCAAACGTGCTGGCGAGTTAGCGCCAAAGAGTTCATCGAACACGGTTTCGATGGCAAATAATGCGGCCTTAGCGTTTAAGGTATCGAAGATGGTCTCGACCATAATGATATCGGCGCCGCCTTCAATCAGGGCGCGGGTCGATTCGCAGTAAGCGGTCACTAACTCATCAAAGTGGATATTACGATATCCGGGATCGTTAACATCGGGGCTGATAGAGCAGGTACGGTTAGTGGGTCCTAACACACCGGCGACATAACGTGGTTTACCCGTGGCTTTTTCGATTTCATCACAGGCCTCACGGGCGAGGCGCGCACCTTCACGGTTAATTTCGGCGGACAGCGACTGCATATCGTAGTCGGCCATGGCGATAGTTGTGGCGTTAAAGGTGTTGGTTTCAATAATATCCGCACCGGCTAATAGGTAGTCGGTGTGAATTTGTTTGATGATGTGTGGCTGCGTGAGCACTAAAAGATCGTTATTGCCCTTAACGTCGGTATGCCAATCCTTGAAACGCTCGCCACGGTAATCGGCTTCTTCTAGCTTGTAGCCTTGGATCATAGTGCCCATGGCGCCGTCTAAAATCAGAATGCGCTTTGACAACTGGTTGCGAATGTCTGCCAGTGTTTGGCTGGCTCGATGGAGAGATATCGCCATAAATGATTACCTTTACTACAGCTAAGTTGAGTCCAAAAATATGCAATTCTGCGGTAAATTGCATTTTATTATTGAATGTCGTTCGTTATGGTTTGGACATTTATACGTATAGACGTCCATAATACGCGACATCGGATTGTCAGGGCAAGGTGAAAGTCATTAGGAGCGAGAATCTAGAATCTAGAATCTAGAGTTTAGGTCCTAAGATTTTTAAAAGGCATATATGAAACAAGTTCGCTTATTACTGTTACGCCATGGGGAATGCGAGGGCGGGGCCATTTTACGTGGCAGAGTCGATGTTCCACTGAGCGAGAAGGGCTGGCGGCAGATGTTGGCAGCAGTCGCTTTGCAGGCCAGTGAATGCCACGGTATTTACAGCTCCACCTCAAGGCGCTGCGCTGAATTTGCCAAGGAGTTGGCGCTGGAGCCGCATTCCAGCTTGTCTGAGAGTTCACATTTAGCTGCACCAACGCCTTCGCCGCTTGAGGTCAACCTACTGGAGGATCTACAAGAAATGGATTTTGGCGATTGGGATGGTCGCTTACTCGATGAGTTATATCAACAGGATGGCGAGCGCATGGCGGCCTATTGGCAAGATCCTTGGACCGTGTCGCCGCCCAATGGTGAAACGATGGCAAGTTTTGAGGCTCGTATCGATGGCGCAATAGAGCAGATCCTCAATAAAGAGTTTGCCCTGCTGGCGTTGGATGATGAACAGGCCCACGGCGAGTGTAATGCCGATGCACCCACAGCCAATATCTGGGTTTTGACCCACGGCGGGGTGATCCGTCATTTAATGGCAAGAGCATTGGGGGCGGTGAGAACGGTAGGGTTTTACAGTCAACTGACTTTACCGGTTGCCGCGGTGGTGACGATTAATGTACTCGAAGATAAACATGGGACTCGATACTGGCGCTTAGACTGGCCATCGGGCCATGCTGATTGAGTTTGAAATCTCATGCTAAATGGGATGATGAACATTTTCTGATTTAAACTGCATTGCCTAATGAGCAAGATATAGGATAATGCTTTTCCCTGACGTTTGAGCGAGATAGCACATGGTGTTCGCTAAGTTTAAATGTCGCAGAAATAGGTGTTGGGAATTTCGCTTTATCCTGCGCTATTCGCTTAAGGCAATAGTCGTTATAAACGCCGGATCAACCCAAACATAATAGGGAATCGGGGTGCTGCCCATCAGCCAGCCCGAACTGTACCCGCAACTGTGAGTAGTTAAAAGAAGTGCCTAGAATCTAGAGCCTAGAATCTAGAACCTAGAACCTAGAACCTAGAACCTAGAACCTTCTTTGCTACAAGTCAGGAGACCTGCCTATTTCTGTTTTCGCTGCGTGCAGCCTTAGTTCTCGAGCGGGTGACTCGAGGGAGCAGAAAATGATATTGATACGTTTCGCCCTGTGGCCCATGGTGCTACTGGGTTTGGGTACAAAATATGCCTGTGGGAGCTGCTTTAAATGAAGCCTTCCACGTCAACAGATGTGCAATCTTCGGCGGTGCTAGCTAATGTGGCACTCAATGTCAGCCAATTAAGTTGGACCATCGAAGGCAAAACCATTCTTTCAGGGATTAACTTTGCCCTACAACGCGGTGAAATGCTGGGATTAATCGGCCCTAACGGTGCGGGTAAATCCAGTTTACTGCGTTGTATATATCGTTTTATTCGCCCAACTCTGGGGCAAATCAGTTTGTTTTCGCAGGACATTAACGAGCTTTCGCCCAAGGCATTTGCCTGCAAAGTAGCTGTGGTGCAGCAGGATACGCCGCACTATTTTGATATGACCACAGAGCAACTCGTTGCTATGGGGCTCACGCCCCACAAAGGGATGTTCGATACTAATTCCAGCGGTGATAGTGAAAAAATTATCAAGGCGCTTGAAAAGGTAGGTCTTAGCCATAAGCGCTATCAGCAATATGAAAGGCTCTCCGGCGGTGAGAAACAACGGGCACTGATTGCCCGCGCTATCGTGCAACAACCTCAGTTACTGATTTTAGATGAACCCACAAACCACCTCGATGTGCGCTATCAAATACAAATTTTGGAGTTGGTTCGAAGCCTTGGCATTAGTGTCATTGCCTCTATTCATGATCTGAATTTAGCAAGTGCCCTGTGTGATAGTTTGCTGCTACTGGATAAGGGGCAAGTGAGCGCCATGGGCACGCCGAGTGAGGTATTAACAGAGGAGCGCATTGCCCAAGTTTTTGGTGTTTGCGCTCAAGTGATGCCCCATCCACAACATGCCAATCCTTTAATTAATTACTTTTATGGTTATCAAAAATCACCGACGGATGATGTGGTTGTATCCGCTCCCCATAACATCAACGGGGAGATAAACACGCCATGATTCACACGTTTAAGCTGATAATGATGAATCTTTTAACCCATATTTTAACGCCATTAACCCGCCAGCAATGGCTGATTCTTGGCTTGGTGGGTTTTGCCCTGCTGACCCCGATTGCGGCCGCCAGTTTTGGCGCGGCAAATATCAGCTTTTTAGATGTGTTGCATGTGTTTATTAAATTATTCAATCAATTTTTCGCCAACGACGGTGCGTCAACTACCGCCTCGATGACGGAGCGGATTGTGATGGAATTAAGGTTGCCACGGATATTGCTCGCGTTTGTGGCGGGGGCGGGGCTGTCTTTAGCGGGCAGTGTGCTGCAAACCGTAACTCGCAATCCCCTTGCTGACCCTTATTTATTTGGCATCAGTTCAGGTGCCTCCTTTGGCGCTGTGGTGATGCTGACCTTGTTTACTGGCTCTGGTCTATTCGGTAATGCTGGCGTTATTGCCAATTCGGGGATTTTTAGTGGCTCGGGAATGTTTGCTGGGCTCCTGTGGTTTAGTTTGCCTTTCGGCGCTTTTATTGGTGCCAGTTTATCCGTTCTTATTGTTCTCGCCTTGTCAGGGCTTGGGCTCAACAGCCAAGTTGAGCGCATGCTGCTCTCTGGGGTGGCAACATCGTTTATGTTTGGCGCATTAACCAGCTTGCTGTTGTATTTTGCCAGCCCGCAGGCCACGGCATCAGTGCTTTTTTGGAGTTTGGGCAGTTTTGCTAAGGCCAGTTGGCCGCTCTTAATTTTGCCATCCATCGTTGTATTGGTAAGTTTTTTTATCATCCTCGGTTGGAAGCGGCAGATTATGGCCCTGCAGGCGGGGGATGAAACGGCTCACACCTTAGGGGTGAATGTACCTAAATTACGCCTCAATATGTTATTGCTCTGCTCGCTAATTACCGCCGTTTTAGTGGCGACCTGTGGTGGCATAGGTTTTGTTGGATTAATGATCCCCCATACTGTGCGCTTGTTATTTCCCGGGCGTCAGCCCATTTTGCTCACCGCGTTAGTGGGCGGCTTGTTTATGGTGTGGATTGATGTGCTCGCGAGATGTTTACTGGGTAATCAAGAACTGCCCGTTGGTATTATCACCGCCTCGATAGGTAGTTTTTTCTTTTTGCTGATTTTGCGTCGGCGCAACTAATTGAACTCGCGTTTTTCGCAGAGGATTAGCTAATTTAGTACTAAGTGCGTATGGAAAATAGCCGCTGTATGCGTCGTAGTTGTTATCGAACGAGTTATTGAAATCGAACGAGTTATTGAAATCGAATTAGTCACTGGAGTGTGAATGTCTCAATCAAGCCTGTCATTTCAAATCGAGCCTGTGAGTAAAGCGCAGGATCAGGTTATTCAACAAAAAATCGATCTTAAGACCAAGCCGCCAGGTGCATTGGGACAACTCGAATCCTTAGCATTACAAATTGCTCGCATTCAAGGGCCACAACAATTGCAGATAGTCAAACCGACCATGTTGGTATTTGCAGGGGATCACGGCATTGCCGCTGAAGGGGTTTCGATTGCCCCAAGTGAAGTCACCCACCAAATGGTGCAAAACTTTGCCCACGGCGGCGCGGCCATTAATGTGTTTTGTCGCCAATTAGGTTTTACGCTTGAAGTGATCGATTGCGGTATTTTGACACCCGTTGAGGGGCTAGAAGGGATTATCGATCAACGTCTTGGCGCGGGTACTGCTGCAATTCATTTGGAGCCAGCCATGCCTTTAACGAGTGTGGATAAGGGCTTTGATATGGCGCGCGAGCTTATTGAGCGTCACCATCAAGCAGGCTGTAATCTGGTTGCGTTTGGTGAAATGGGGATTGGCAACACGTCCTCTGCCGCGGCAATTATGGCGGCGATTATGCAATTAGATGTAGCTGACTGTGTGGGGCGCGGTACAGGCATTAATAGCGACACTTTAGCGCGTAAGTTAACCTTGGTAGAACTGGCGTTGCTATCGCATCAAAGTGCGCTTAGTGGGCCAAAACAAGTGCTTGCTTGTCTTGGCGGGTTTGAAATTGTGCAAATGACTGGTGCCATGCTGGCTGCAGCTGAGCGCAAGATGTTGGTAGTTGTGGATGGTTTTATTGCGACCGCCGCCGCATTAGTCGCGGTGACGATCAATGCTAATGTGCGGGATTATCTGATTTTCGCCCATTGCTCCGAGGAGCAAGGCCATCAACGTATGTTGGAATATTTGCAAGCTAAACCCTTGTTATCTTTGGGGCTTAGATTAGGTGAAGGCACGGGGGCAGCTTTAGCATTGCCGTTAATTCAAGCCGCAGTAAATTTTTACAATCAAATGGCGAGTTTTAGTGATGCAGGGATTGAGGCTGTTGTATGATGTAGCCCTGCTAAGTTATTTATTTAACTTAATTTAAAATAATAACTTTTAGCTAACCGTTTTAACTTTAAACCTTGCTGCAAGTGTGTATTCACTAAGGATGCTTTATGTCAGAACGCGAAAGCTGGCACAAAGAGATAGATTTATTTTTTGTGGCCATGGGCTATTTTACCCGTATTCCTATGCCCAAATGGGTCGAAGTCGATGCCGATAAACTCAATAAAGCCAGTCGTTACTTTGGCTTAGTGGGTTTACTGGTGGGACTGTTAAGCGCCATCGTTTTTTGGCTGACTCAAAATTGGTTACCCGCTGGGGTGTCTGTATTGCTGTCGATGTTAACGGGCGTGCTGTTAACGGGCGGTTTCCACGAAGATGGGTTAGCCGATACCTTCGATGGGTTTGGTGGCGGTTGGACGGCTGAAGACAAGCTGCGCATTATGAAGGATTCGCGCCTTGGTAGTTATGGTGCCTTGGCCTTGATTATTGTCTTGATGCTTAAATGGCAATTATTGGTGGAATTAGCGCTTTATGACCCTGTGGTTGCTGGTTCGGCGATGATTGTCGCCCATACTGTGAGTCGAGTCGTGGCCGCGAGCCTTATTTTCACCGAAAAATATGTGCGCGATGATGAGTCCAGTAAATCTAAGCCGTTAGCGCAGCACCAAGGCATTAATGAACTATTTATTTTGATCGCCAGTGGTGTGTTAGTGCTGTTGGTGTTAAAGGGGATTGCTGCACTGTCGCTGTTGTTGATTATGATCGGATTGCGCCGTTTGATCGTGGTGATCTTTAGACGTCAAATTGGCGGCTATACAGGCGATACCTTAGGCGCTGCGCAGCAAATTTGTGAAATTGTGTGTTACTTCGTGCTGCTCGTTGTAGGTAGCATTCTGTGATCCATTTAGTGCTGGGCGGCGCTCGTAGCGGTAAGAGCCGTTACGGTGAAACCTTAGTACGCCAGTATACGGCTTTAGGATTCGATGCCTGCTACGTTGCAACCGCGCAGGCACTCGATGCTGAAATGGCCAGTCGGATCCGTTTACATCAAGATGGCCGAGCCAAGGACGATATCGACTGGCAGTTGATTGAAGAACCCTTGACATTAACCGCCAAGCTTAAGCATTTAGCTAAGCCGGGGCGGGTGATTATGGTGGATTGCTTAACGCTTTGGTTAACCAATCAATTACTTGCTGTCCACCCACAGGCTGAGCCAGCTTCGACCGAATCAGATTTTGCCCTAGCTTTTGCGACATCATCTCAACACGATGTGTTAGCCCACTGGCGACAGGCCAAAACGGATTTTGTCAGTGCGTTAAATACACTTGAAGGTGTGGTGATTTTAATCAGTAATGAAGTAGGCTCAGGCATTGTGCCCTTGGGGGAACTGAGTCGCCAATTTGTGGATGAAGCTGGCTGGTTAAACCAAGATGTTGCTGCTGTTGCGGATAATGTGACCTTAGTGGTGGCGGGTTTACCGCTGACGCTTAAATCGAGCTAGCGCTCTTAAATGAGCTGGTGCATTTAAATCAAGTTGTGAATGTTATTTTGAGCCGCTTTTGCATTTAGTTCGTATAAAAAGAAGCGCCTTTTATCTTATTTCCTCTATTGAGTGATGTCCTTGCCCATGCATTCACATAACGTTGCAGATCCCACGGCAACCAATCAAACGTCAACCGCTAGTTTGCCTCAAACATCGTCCCAAGGCGCCAAAGTATTAATGGTGCAGGGCACCACCTCAGATGCGGGTAAAAGTACGTTGGTGGCGGGAATTTGCCGATTGCTAGCCCGTCAGGGTGTAAACGTCGCTCCTTTTAAACCACAGAATATGGCGCTTAATAGTGCTGTGACTGTTGATGGCGGCGAGATTGGTCGCGCACAGGCGCTGCAAGCCGCGGCCTGTTATTTAGCGCCACATACTGATTTTAATCCGATTTTACTCAAACCCAGTTCAGATACGGGCGCCCAAATTATTGTGCAGGGTAAAGCGTTAACGACACTCGAAGCCTCGGCTTTTTTTGGTGAAAAATCGAAAGATTATAAAGCCATGGCCCTTAATGCCGTTTTGGACTCCTTTGAACGCCTAGGTCAGCAATATCACACCATAGTGGTTGAAGGGGCGGGGAGCCCAGCTGAAATCAACCTGCGTGCTGGGGATATTGCCAATATGGGTTTTGCCGAGGCGGTTGACTGCCCGGTGATTATTATTGCCGACATCGATAAAGGCGGCGTGTTTGCCCATTTGGTCGGGACCTTGGCGCTGTTATCCGAGTCAGAACAGGCGCGGGTAAAGGGGTTTGTGATCAATCGCTTTCGCGGTGATATCAGCCTGTTGCAGCCTGGTATTGATTGGCTTGAGACGTATACGCAAAAGCCAGTATTAGGCGTGCTGCCCTATTTGCATGATTTGCACTTAGATGCCGAGGATGCGCTCACTGACTCGCCAACTAAGCAGGCCAAGAGTCGTTTTAAAGTGCGAGCGCTGGTATATCCACGCACCAGCAATCACACGGATTTTGATCCCCTCAGGCTTCATCCCGATATCGATTTTGATTATGTGTCACTCCAGACGCAAGCCTTAGCTCAGACACAAGATATTGTCGCCGATCTGCTGATTTTACCCGGCAGTAAAAATGTGCGAGCCGATTTGGCTTTTTTACGTGAGCAAGGCTGGGATAAGCAAATTGCTAAGCATTTGCGCTACGGCGGTAAAGTGCTGGGAATTTGCGGTGGTTATCAAATGCTGGGTGAGCGCATTGCCGATCCGTTAGGGATAGAAGATGTGCTTGGGACTAGCCAAGGTTTGGGTTATTTACCCATAACCACCCAATTTAAAGCCGAAAAGCAGTTACGTAGCGTCGCAGGTGAGTTGAGATTGTTAGGGCAGACTGTGGCGGTCAAAGGTTATGAGATCCACTGCGGTGAGTCCCAATATCTCACCTCCAGTGATGCCGCCAAGGGCGCACCATTACGCTTGAACAATGAGCTAACTTACGATGAACAGGCGGAAAAGTCTTTTGCTGACGGCTGCTTAAGTGAGGACTGGCAAGTGCTAGGCACTTATTTACACGGGCTATTCGACAGCCCTGAGGCGTGCCAGTTAATTCTGCGCTGGGCGGGATTAGAAGATGCGCAAGCAATTGATATCAATGAAATTCGCGAACAACAGTTGAATCGTTTGGCTGATGTACTAGCCGAGCATCTAGATTTACCACAATTACAGGCAATCTTAACCGCATCAGTTAAGCCGTAGGATGAATACCAAACCATGACAACAGCAAACGATAATAACCAAGAACAATTAAAGGCTGAACGCCACAAAGCGCGCCAACAAAAACTCAAAGCGGGGGTTGATGCAAAAATTGCCGCCGCTCAGGATGAAAAGGGCATTTTGTTAGTCCTAACGGGCAATGGCAAAGGCAAGTCGACCTCAGGTTTTGGTACTGTTGCCCGCGCGGTGGGTCATGGCAAAAAAGCGGCGGTAGTGCAATTTATCAAGGGCACTTGGGAATGCGGTGAGCGTAATCTACTTGAAGGCGCAGGCGTTAGTTTTCATGTGATGGGTACAGGCTTTACTTGGGAAACCCAAGATAAAGAAAAGGATACCGCAGCCGCCCTAGTCGCTTGGGAAGCAGCTGAAGCTTTACTGCAAGACGAGAGCATTGATTGCGTGATGCTCGATGAGCTGACCTATATGGTGAGTTATCACTATCTTGATGTCGAACGGGTACTGACTGCACTTAAAAACCGTCCATCTATGCAGCATGTGATTATCACTGGCCGCGCCTGCCACCGAGCGATTATCGAGCTGGCCGATACGGTAAGTGAAGTGCAACCCATTAAACATGCCTTCGAAGCGGGCATTAAAGCGCAGCCTGGATTTGATTATTAAGCAGAGTGAATAATCTTAGTGAGTTTGGTGAGTGAGCAAACGCCGTAAGCAGTGCTTCAACACTAATTAAGGCTGTTGTTCCGAGATAAAATCCGTTAGCGTTCTATTGAGCGCTTTTGTGGGCATGGATAACTCAAGGATGATGCGATGAATAAACGTATTGTGATTTGTGCTGACGGTACTTGGAATCGACCCGAGAAAGACCTTAAGGTGGATTTTCCCACCAATGTGCTACGTCTGGCGCGGGCCATTAGCCCGATGGCGGCCGATGGAAAACCCCAGCAGGTGTTTTACGATTGGGGTGTGGGCTCCTATTACGATGAAGTGATTGGCGGCGCGACAGGGCGTGGGCTGCATAAAAATATCATGGATGGTTACCGTTATATCGTGCAGAACTACTCCCCTGGCGATGAGATTTATCTCTTTGGCTTTAGCCGAGGCGCATACACAGTGCGTTGCCTGTGTGGCCTTATCAATAACTGCGGTATTCTTAAGCGCCCCGATGCGAGGCTTATCCAACAAGCCTTTGACCACTATAAAAAAAGCAGCGCGCCCTTTGCTCCAAGCGGCGATAAATCCGTTGAGTTTAGACAAAAGCACAGCCATGAATCACGGGAGATTAAGTTTGTTGGGGTGTGGGATACGGTGGGCGCTATGGGGATCCCGATTTCCTTCCTCGGCTTATTTGAAGATAAAGATGAGTTTTACGACACTAAAATTGGTCGCAATGTGCGTGTTGCCCGCCATGCCTTGGCGATAGACGAGCATCGCAGCGACTTTGAGCCCACTATCTGGCAATTACGCGACAATATGGATATGCAGCAAGTGTGGTTTGCTGGCGCCCATAGCAATATTGGCGGCAGTTATCAGCCGGATAAAGATGGCTCTTTATTGTCAGATAATGCCCTTGAGTGGATGATCGCTGAGGCTGAGCGGTTTAATTTAAGTCTCGAGCCACATTTAATGGCCAGTTTACGCCCTAATCCCTTGGCGACGCTGCACGATTCACGCCGTAGTTTTTATCGGATTAAGCAGCCGTATTTGCGGGCGCTTGACCCGAATGTTGCGCCTGTATTGTTGCATCATTCGGTCAAGGTGCGTTGGGATCAAGATCCTCAGTATCGCCCTAAAAACTTGCAGACCTACCTTGAAAAATATGGCTGGCCAGAAAAGTTAATCGATTAAATCATAAGGAATTTCATGTTAATTCGACGCATTATTATCCTAGGTGTCAGTCTTGCCCTGTTACCTATATCAGCTATCGCAGAGCCAGCAAAACGTATTATTGCGTTGTCTCCCCACGCGGTTGAAATGCTTTATGCCATTGGTGCGGGAGAGACGATTGTGGCCGCCACAGATTATGCGGATTATCCCGAAGCGGCGAAAAAAATCCCTAGTATTGGTGGTTATTATGGTATTCAGATTGAGCGCGTATTAGAGCTTAATCCCGATCTGATTGTGGTGTGGGATACGGGCAATAAAGCCGAGGATATCAACCAACTCAAAAACTTAGGTTTTAAACTGTACAGCAGTTCCCCAAACACCCTTGAAGATGTTGCCAAAGAAATTGAAGAGTTAGGCCAATTAACGGGGCATGTGGAGCAGGCTAATCAAGTGGCAACGGATTATCGCCGCGAGCTGCTTCGACTCCGCAATGAAAACGCCGCTAAATCTGAGCCTAAAGTGTTTTATCAGTTGTGGTCGACGCCCTTAATGACGGTTGCGAAAAACAGTTGGATCCAGCAGATTATTGGCGTGTGCCATGGGCAAAATGTCTTTTATGATGCGGCGAGTGATTATCCGCAGGTGAGTCTTGAGAATGTGCTACTGACCTTGCCCGAGGTGATTTTACAAAGCGAAGAAGAAGGCAATGTTAAAGGGATTGATTGGCGTAAATGGACCGAAATCCCCGCCGTTAAAAACCAGCATATTTATCAATTAAATGCCGATTTATTACACCGCGCGACGCCTAGAGCTTTACTTGGTGTAAAGGCCGTTTGCGATGCCTTAGATAAGGCACGTTAATCAATCGCCTTTTGCTAGTAAATTCACTGTTATAAGCACTACAACGCACTGTTTGATATGCATTTATTGTTCTAAGCAATAAGGGAATCCTATGAATACACTACTGACTTGTTTGTTTGTCGCCATGTTATTGCCGTACTTAGCCAAAGGTCCTGTGGCCTGGGCGATGGCTAAAGCGGGTGGTTATGATAACCATCATCCTCGCAGCCAGCAGGCGCAGTTAACTGGATTTGGTGCTCGGGCGTTAGCGGGGCATCAAAATGCGTTTGAATCACTGCTGATATTTGGCTTGGCGGTGCTGACTGTAATCGCAACCGGCAAGGTGACACCTACAGCCGAATGGTTAGCCATTGTGCATATTGTGGCGCGCTTTGCGTATCAGATTTTATATCTATTGAATAAAGGCACCTTACGATCCCTCTCTTGGTTTGTGGCGATTTTCAGTGCCTTTGGGATCTTTTTTCAAGCTTTTTAAGCCGAGTAAACCCTTTGAGGGTGGAGCTTACCTTAGGAATGTTGTTGTGATCTTGAGTCGCATTTGAGTATTTTTTTATCGAATCAGCATCAATTAATCGTTTTATAAAAAACGCTGGTATGGCAGCCAAAGAATTATGAACTGCCTCAACCGTTTGTCGATAATATGTAAATCCATGCTGATTTTTGTGGTTGAAAACATGTTATTTTTGTTTCAGTTTCTTGTGGTTTAAACAATTTCATAAAACTATTTTCTTTTTGTAAGCTTCGGCATTTAAAAGCTTTAAATGTTAACGTTTTTTATCTTCAAATTTGATAACTATCAATGAAGTGAGAGGATGATCCCCCTAGTATTCGTACAAATTACTTTATCTAGATACACGATGCCATCATCCTTATTACCTCATCTAAAACAACATCACTTACTTACTAAAGCATTTCTATTTGCCAGCATTGCGATTGTGATTATTACATTATTAATAGCAGTGTTAAATTATCAAAACCATGTTCGATTAAGAATGGTGGGGTATGAGGAAATACTGAATGTACTTGAAAGTACCTATATCTATGAGCTAGTTAAAGAAAATGAAAAGCAACATTCAGTCTTAATTTCTATGCTTGATCAGAATGCTATTCTTGCAGGTGAGTCTGTATTTAATCCCGTTTGGGCTGTAGGGCATAAAATTAAAATGGAAGAAGAGCATTATATTTATTTTTATAATGCCTTAAATGGACATATTGATAGCTACCCTCATTGGGAAAAAAGCGCTGATTTTAATCCTGAGACGCGACCTTGGTTTCATATTCTTAAATCTGAATCAAATGCCCCAGTTTGGATCGGTCCCTATGAGGAATTTAATAGCCATCAAAAAGTACTAAGTCTTGGGCAAAAAGTATTGTCTGACAGTGGATTACCTATTGGTGTTATGCTGGTTGATATGTCTCTTGATACCTTGGATAAAGTGTTGGAGCGAATGTCGACCAATTTAAATATTTCAGTTTTTATTCGTGATCGTCAAAGCCAAGAAATGTTGTCAGTAGTGAATGGTGAGCTATTACAGTTCGATACTGTTTCTGCAAATCAATCTTTAGTTTGTGTTAGTGGTTTACTGAATGGCATATTGCTAGTGAAACCTTTAGCCTATGCTGATTGGGAAGTAGGTATTTATGTGCCAGCAGTTAGGTTCCAAAAGGCACTTGTGGAACAGCTTGTTTTACTATTACTTCCTATTGCTGCATTTTTTATTGTTGCCGCTATGGGAACTAGGTCACTAATGAAAGTTTTTAGACAAGAACTTAAATTAATTGAGTTAGAAGTTGAACAGTTAAATGGCGTGTTATCTGAAGATAAGTTAGTGAATTCATCTTGGTTCGTGGATAAAAGCCTGCGAAAAATTAAAAATAAACTAGCAACGCAACATTTAAAACTTAGGCTTGATCCCTTAACGAATATAGGCAATCGTCGTGCATTTGATGAAGATCTTAATCAATTTGGAATGCATCAGCCGCCCTATGTGTTAGTCCTGATTGATGTCGATTTTTTTAAACAGATAAATGATCAGTTTGGTCATCAGTTTGGAGATTCTGTGCTGCGACGTGTCGCAGATATTTTGGCGGTGACTTTCACTCGTGGACAAGTGTATCGCTTTGGTGGCGATGAGTTTGCCTGTTTATTCCCTTTGGAAGATAAAGCTGAATTAGTGAACAATCTTAATCGGTTATTAGATTCTATCCGTCTGCAACAATGGCGTGAGAAACAGTGTCGGGTAACCTTAAGCATAGGTATTGCCATTGGCCCAAAGTTGCCCCAAAAATTATTTGAGAGCGCTGATGCGGCATTATATCGCAGTAAAGCTGCTGGGAGGGATTGCTGGCACTTAGGCTAAACAGAATTTGAAGTTAACCTAATTGGCTATCGCTGGGTTTAGCTTTTTATGCCAAAAATAGGGTTTGATGATTTTATCGTCGATTTCCTGACGTTAGTTAAGGAGATTATGGTTTATTGTCACTTTATAAAAACATGTCAAATAATCGATCTTTTTCCATGGTAAATCATTAATTTTGACAGTTTAATGCAGACTTTAATCTTAAAATGCTAAAACTCTGTAATTTAAGGTTTTTGTGTTTTTGTATCTCATTGATTAATGGTATTTATTTGACATTTTTTGGTCATTAAATTGACAGTTTTCTTTATAAAAAACCTCAGCTATATTGCAGATGTCGATACAATTATTGAGGTTTAAATACCATGTTACGTCTACTGACCTATGGCCTCGTTGCCGCTGCCGCTTGGTTTATTTATTTGGATGTTGCCGACTATTTTGGCATGGAGACCTTTGATAAGGCATTAGCTGAAGATGTGCAGCAAAAAGTGGAAGCCCGAAAGGCAAAAGCAGCAGCGGAGCAATATGCACAGCAACTTAAGCAGCAGGTTGATTGCCAAACGACAAAAACATGTACTCAATAATGGCGATGTATCAAGTTTGTTCTTGCTGCGCATAAGTAACTAACTGATTCGCCACAGTGTCACTGCATCAGAGGGGCAAATAGGATTGTTTGCCCCTCTTTGATTTTAGGTGCTTACATAAACGACAGATGAGAAATTTGTTTGCTTTGAATGCATTATATGCTGCTGGCTTTGGGGATTTAGGACGTGTTGGCGTGTCTGCTATGTTATCGCCTGTTTAGATTGAGTCATGACATCGCACGGACTTTGCTTTGTATAAGTGTCAGTCAAATGCTGCAAAATAATCCTGAAACCTCGCACGCCCTAGTAGTGCTGTTTCATAAAAGTGCAATTAAGGAAAACCTTACTATACTTTTACACTAATCCAACCGTAAATCAGGGATTGTGATCATGGTACACAAGGATGTAGTGACTAAAGATAGTGAAGTCAAATTTTCTGAAGATCTACAGCTCGTTTCCACAACCGATCTTAATGGCGTAATTACCTACGCTAACCCCGGCTTTTGCCAAGTGGCTGGATACCAACTCGATGAAATGATTGGTCAGCATCATAATTTAGTTAGACATCCAGATATGCCGAAAGCTGCTTTTGCCGATTTATGGAAACATTTAAAGCAAGGCAAGCCCTGGCGTGGCATGGTTAAAAACCGTTGTAAAGATGGTAGTTATTATTGGGTCGATGCCTATGTTACCCCCATCTATGAGGATGGCCGGATCTCAGGTTATCAATCAGTCCGTTGTTGCCCTACGCCTGAACATAAAGCGCGTGCTAGTGTGATGTATAAGGAGTTAAGAGCGCTTGAAAACAAGAAAAATATATTTTGGGGCAATAAGTTACTATCAAATCATCTAGTCAGTTTTCTTTTATTATCCATAGCCATTGTCTGTAGTGTTTGGTGGCTAACCTTTCCTCAATCACTCTTAGTGATCTTGCCCTTACTCGCTATCATTGCCTTAAATCGACAGCAGTTATTTTTAACGCCTAGATACTTGCAGCGATTAGAGAATGACTACGATAGCATTAGCCGGCTGATTTTTTCTGGTGACGCCCCCCACAGTATTGCAGATTTTCATATCAAACTTGGGCAGGCGCGAATTCGGACTGTTTTAGGAAGAGTTGATGACGCAACCCATTCATTGAAATCTATTGCGGATCAGATTAGTACGTCTATGTCTACCACGAGCAATGATATCACCTCCCAAGATCTACAGATCCAACAAGTTGCTACTGCGGTGACTGAAATGGCATCCGCAGCAGAAGAAATTAATCGTAATATCCAAGCGAGTAATCTACAGATTGAAGAAGCCCGTCGTCATTGTCAGGTGACCAGTCAGCAACTAAAAAATGTTGAAACTGAAGTTGCCTCATTAGCGACCCAAGCTGAACAAGCTTTTGATTCTGCAGTAGCTTTGTCCAGTGAGTCAGAACGAATAGACACTATCATGTCTGAAATACAAGGGATTGCTAATCAAACGAATTTGTTAGCACTCAATGCTGCAATCGAAGCGGCTCGCGCCGGTGAGCAGGGGCGAGGATTTGCAGTTGTTGCCGATGAAGTTCGTAATCTATCTACTCGTACTCATAAAGCGACAGAGCAAATTCAAACGAGTATAGGGCATATTCAGCGTACACTGAATGAATGGAAAGAGTTGATGCATTTGAATGTCGGTAGAACGAATACTTGCCTTTCTAGCACTCGAATTGGAGCGGAATATTTAAATCATATTACGGTTGAAATAGATAAAGTATCCGCTTTTTCCAGCCAAATATCTTCAGCTGCAACTGAGCAACAAGCTGTGATTGAAGATATTAATAGAAATATTAATCTTATTTCATCAATATCCCATGACAATAGTATGAAAGTTGAAGGCGTCAGTGCGACGAGTAAAAATTTATTGAATAGAGCAAATCAACTTAAAAATTTAAGTCAAACCTTTGGTTAGCGATAAAAAACAGTTGTTTTTATCGCTAACGAATATGTTCGTATTGTAATTATTGAGATTTAATTGCGGAGTGAATCATGGACAGGACAATAAATGAACGAGTGCATTATGTTCATGCACGACTCCGTAAAAATTTTGACAAATTAACTAGAATCGCAATTGCTATATATGATCAACATACAGATAAAATTAAAACCTTTGTGCATAGTACAGATGGTAAGCCACCGTTGAGTTTATATGAGGCAAAATTGAGCGAAACACCGTCTCTCCAACATATAGTGGAAAGCCGCCAAGCTAGGGTATTAGATAATTTATGTACTCAACTTATATATAGTTCTGAACATAGTCGAAAAGTGCTTGAGGCGGGCTACGAATCTAGTTATACCGAACCATTGTATTTTAATGATCGTTTTGTTGGTTTTTTATTTTGTAACTCTAAAGAGAGTAGTTATTTTGATGATGCAATACGTGCTGAACTTTCCGCATATGCACAAATCCTAGCAGGTATCATTGCAGTTGAATTTCTTTCTATTCAGACATTTAATGGGGCACTTATTACTGCCAGAGCCTTTGGTCGTTATCGTGATGAAGAAACGGCAAATCATTTACACCGAATGTCTTCATATTCGCGCATCATCGCTAAAACAGTCGCAAAAGAGTTAGGATTAAGTGATGAGGAAGTTGAGTTTATTTATCTATTTTCTGAGTTACATGATATAGGTAAAATCGCCGTGCCAGATGCAATACTATTGAAGCCAGGGAAATTAACCGCTGAAGAATTTGAGGTGATGAAAACTCATACCATTAAAGGTAGTGAGATGATTAATTTGATGATTAATGAGTTTAGTCTCAATGGGATACACCATACGGAGATGTTAAAAAATATTATCAACTACCATCATGAACGTTTCGATGGTAAGGGATACCCTGAGGGATTAAAAGGAGAGGATATTCCGTTAGAAGCAAGAATAGTCACTGTTGCTGATGTTCTGGATGCCTTAACAAGCAAACGACCATACAAAGAGGCATGGTCGTTTGAGGATGCATTTGCTTATCTTGAGGATAATGCGGGTCAACAGTTTGATCCTAAGTGTGTTATGGCTGTGCTCAATAATAAGTCTGAATTTATTACAATTCATAATCAATATGTTGATCTATAAAATGGTCATTATTTATTGGTGCCTTTCAATGTAACCATACTATTTTCGATTTATTAAAAATAATAAGTCGTGCAAAGTATTTTTATATGTGCATGCCGAAATACTTTGTTTTATTCAGTCTTGGTTCTTAATCATTTCAACCAGTCTTCTGATCGCTAAGATGACTTATGTAGTGAAGCCGATGGTCTATAGCGTTTGCATCTCTACATGTTCCCATTTTTATGATGGAGTTCACTGAGTGAACATGGCATGCCTGCGGGTCATTTTATCAAAAGCCGCCTCAACTGCTTGACACATGCGATATTTCCGCAGTCAAGTCAGTATTACAAACCTAGTTGCCTAGCTATTAAGCAAATTGTCAGGATTTTATTGTTATCTTTCCCGCCCTGTGTTTTGGCTAGTTGGACTGCGATTGTTTTTCTCCAGAGAGATTCCATGTTGATAAACTGTAAACTGCCCTTAGCAATGCTTATGCTATTCCTAATGTCTATGCCTTCACCTCTATTCGCCGCAGCAGAAATGACCGACAACAAATTGGTGTTTAATCAGCTCTTGTCTACGGCGTTTACAACTGAAAAGACTTGCTATCCGCTTGCAAATTGTCAGTCAACAAAACCACCTATTATGGGATTATCAGCCTTAATTCAGCCTTCCTATACCCAAGTGAATAATCAAGATACTCAAGGTGAACATCGTATTGGCGGCATTATATTTCAACCAGAGCGTGAGCAACGGTCCGTGCAGCAGGCAGAACTTCAACCTATCACTGTAAGTATTCACTCCATTGATGATTTGATGCTATTTTTTGAATCCCTTAATTACACTGCTGAAAATTTCCATGAGGGGAATAAATCGGTTCCGAGATTAACCTTTGATGCCGTAGGTAAAGGATGGCGGTCGGTATCAGAGCAATTGCCTGTGAAGCAAAAGAAGATGGTGTTTTTTAGATTGATGACCCCCTTAGTATTATTAGCGAATGAAAAAGTGTTACAAGAACGGCAACAGGTAATCTCTGCGCCCCTCAACGACACTGGCTTGGTCGCTTTAGCGGTTAAGTACAAAGTTATCAGTAATCCAATACCGTCGTTATCACCGTCCCACAGGCAAGCCCTGCTTGAACGGGTAGATATTTTGCCTCCATCTCTAGTATTGGCCCAGGCGGCAAAGGAAAGTGGTTGGGGGACATCGCGCTTTACTCTTGAGGGGAATGCCTTGTTTGGTCAGTGGGATTTTAATGGTAATGGTATGGAGCCAAAGCAAAAGCGCCAGGGGATGGGGCAGTATGGGCTGGCGCGATTTGAGACACCCTTAGCCTCCGTTGAAGGATACTTATTGAATTTAAATACCCATAGTGCTTACCACAAAATGCGTCAGCTTCGTGCCGAATCAAGGCAAGCCAATCAAACAATTACGGGTGTTGCGCTTGCTGGTACCTTGGATCGATATTCAGAGCGCGGCTACGCCTATGTTGAGATGATCCAGAAGATGATCCGTACTAATAAGCTCTATCTGGCAGATGAGGCCTATTTAGATGATGATATGCCGTTGCATTTGCTCACAAGAACCCACTAATAATTCATGTTTAACATGAGATTGGGTTTAGTTGCTCCGCTTACACACTGTTACAAGCGCCATTTTGTAGATTTAACAATCGTAGAGACGACGATATAAATTAGGGATTGTTAAAGAGAGCGTAGATAGGATGTTGTTGGCGTTCTTTGCATACATAGTCCTTCTAATCTCGAAACGTCAATACGCCCTAGTATGTGCGGATTTAATCTTAAGGACGATGATGAGAACACTCCAACTTTTGGGATTGATACTTACAATAGCAGGGATAGCTTTGGGCTTTATGATGCTCGCCCCCATTGGTAATGAAACATCTAACGCATCTTTAGGAGCGGCAGGTTTGGGTATTATGTTTCTGTTGTTACCTATGCTGGGATGCTCCGCACTGATGTTGATATTTTCTTCAATTGCATTGTTTAATCATGAGGTCAGAAAGCGTACTTATTTCAGAGGATCTTTTTGGTTAACTCTTTGGAAATGTAATCTAGTGATATCGGCTGGATATACTACGGTGGTTATCTATGTTGCTTATTTATGGATTAAAACCAACATGAGTAGCTAAAAAGAGCCTATGTTAATATTTCTGTTAAGTATTCAACTGACAGCAAGATGTTAGTGCTTAAGGCAGACATTCGGTCGCAAATACTGGCTTGTCGTGACGAGAATTAATCAATATTGGATAACGATGTAGCTAAGTGTTGAGGAATGAGAGTCATCACCACTTAAGCTAAAAATCAGACGCCCTGATAACCTTAGGCTATCGGGCGTTGCGTAAACGATTACTTTTGCGTTGCGCGGTAGTGGTCGAAGTTTTCGATATAGTCCTCGAGATTGGCGTCGAGCATTTCTTTATAACGCTCCATGTAGTAGTCCATCATTTCTTGTTTTTTGGCCTGCATTTGCTCTTTGTTTTCAAAGCTGGTGGAGCCAAACCAAGCGTTGTAGCGGGCGAGGGCCCACATAAATGAAGCACTGACTTCACCAGTTTGGATTTCAGTGTTTTGGTTTTGCTGGTTAGCGAGCTTAATCAACTCAGTGGCGCGGGCGTAAAAGGCATTTTGGTTATCAGACATCAGCAATTCCTGTTGTTAGGCAAAATGGTTAAAGAAAAAGGGCGCTTGGCTTTACCCTTTTGGCAATTGCTACTAACCCTAAGGCATTTTGCGGCCAAGGGACAGTCATCCATCTCACAGAATCCGTTGATTTCACGTTAAAATGAGTTGTCGAAAGTAAATCTGGGATAGGTGTAACACTTTTCTGATAAACATTGGTAGGTTAACCATTCTAGTAAAGTTAATCCTAATAGGGTTAACGGGCCTGTGTAAGCATCATAGGCCAATGTTAGAAGCCCGTGATTGATTCATGCTGTAAAGGGCGTTTTGAGGTTCAGGGATATGAAATGTCTTCTGTTGGCTGTAAAGGCAGTCTCGCTTGAATGAGCCCATTCGATACTTTCAAAACGACCATAGTATTAAAGGGCTCATCGCGTATGCTAGCGAACTTTATCTGCTGTAAGCGTAAGCCCCTATTTTTGCGGGATGGCAAGTGTAGGTTGTTACTAGGCGTTACTTGGCCGTAATCGGGCCTTTTGATCCTGCATCGTTATCAATCCACATACTCTCTTTATTCGAGCTGGCATCGGGATAAATGGTGAATTCCACCATACCGTCTTTGAATTTGATGGCTCCACCACTTTGACTGGATTTTACGTGTTTACCGTTAACCCAAACCTGATGTTTATCATCGATTTGAATATTTGCAACCGTTGCTCCTGAGCTGGCTGTTGCTATCCATTGTTGGGCATTGGGAATGATGGCGTCAGCAGCGGCTTTGGGAGAAGCCATTGCTTTGGCATTTTCTTCTTTGGTTTTGTGGATATCGCACCCTTGCATTTCAGACACTTGGGTACAGCCTGAACGCTCAAGTAACTTGCGATACTCATCGTTAATGGCGTGGCAATTTGCGGATAGTAATAGTGCAATACTGGCTGTGAAGATGATTTTAGCGTTCATGTGTTCCCTCGTTGCTATTGAAGTGTGCCTTGTTTATGGCGAATTTAGATGGTTAAGTGTAGTGGGTCTTTAGCCATTTTCTACTCGGGCATGTTGACGTATTGAGATACGATGCTGTTCAGGCAATGCTTTACTCGGAAGATGCGGAGTGAATATAGCGGTTCAATCTTGCATCAAATAAAGCCCGATAACCCATCAGTTAGTCGCAAAACTCCACATATTTTGGATTAGCCCATCGATTACCTCAAATACCACCATCACTTCAAAAGGTTCGTCGTGTATGCCGCTGATCCGTTCGTGATCCACGACCTTATTGCCAACAACCATACGATTGAGGATTTCGGCATGTAAATGCGGCAAGTTAAAGCGTTCATTTTGATAGAAATCGCGAAATGCGGCTTTACCCCGAATAACGGGCTCTGTGGCGGGTGGACGGTAAATACAAACGTTGTCGCTAAAGAGTGCCACAAAGCTTGCAAGGTCGTGTTGGTTATAGGCAACTAACTGGGCTTGCACTAAGGCTTCGGGTGTCACGCTGTTTACGGTTAAATTGCTCAAGGATGATCCCTTACTGAAACGGGTAAGTTTGAAATGCGTTGCTGTGTTGGATGGGAAAGCGCGTTTGGTGTCATCATATTTATCACCATTACAGCCTACTTTCCCAATACCGTAGTTTTGTAATACGTAATTTATTCCAATAGTTTAAGTTGTGTTTTACCCCATTGAGTGGCAAAGGGCATGGCTTCTTGAGGGGTTAAGGTAAACTCCTGCTCGCAGCCGTCACCACGGGGCATTTCCCAAAACTTCATTCCAGTTGCCTCAAGAGTCAGTTGATAATAGCCAGAGCCGTCGGAGGTGGGGCATTCTGCGTTTGGCGGAATATCGGCAAACAGCTTTTGCTTAAGTGCTTGTGGTAACGGATAACTCATACTCTCCGGCATGGCTTGAGGCTGTTCATTCTCGATAAACCATTGCCAAGGATGGAAAGGTTTTCCATCTGCAAGCGAGAAGCTAACAAACTCTTGGCTGATCCCATTGGCACCATAACCCGCTGCCCAGCGATACAAGCGCACACTAAGCCAATGCTGATTAAGGAAAATGGGTTCTGCAAAGGTTTCGTCAGTCACAAAGCTGCCCATTTGAGCCAACATTCTGCGGCGAGTCTCAAAGGTTTGTGCCAGCTGCGCATCATCGGTGAGCTTTCTCTCAAGCCAGTGATTAATTGCCGAAATGCCTTTTTGTGGGCCGTTAAATTCGATACCAACATCAGTGCCAAAGGTCAGCGGACGGTATTCAATAGTCTGAAAGCGTTGCCATTTTCCACGGCTCACCGAAGGCTTAGTTTCAAGCGGCAGATTGTAGGCATCGGCGCTGCAATCATCATTGTTATCTGGGCTTATTTGCCGCTCAAGTTGTATTGGCAGTGACTTGCTGGCGCTGTCTTTAAACCACTGGCCACTCAGTGTTTGTGGTGTTACGGTATCAAACTGCCAGTTTCCGGTGTTGTTCTCTTCTTTCCAGATGCCGTCTTGCTGTTCGAGTCGAATTTGGGTGAGGTATTTTTGATAGTAATAACTGCCGGTGCCATATTGGTTAAAGCAGACTCTTATCTTGCTTTTACCCAGTTGTCCCTGCCAAACGCCTGTGAGTTCATCGGCGGCAAACGTGCTGAGTGGCAGTGTAGTGGTAATTAATAGGCTTGAGGACAATAGCGTTAGTAACTTCCGTGTATGCATACTTTTTCTCTTAAAAGATAATAGGTTATGGTTTTACGTGTTGGTTATAAAAAAGTCGCCCTAAGGCGACTCTTAACGGTTTCGAGCTCGATAAACGGTAGGCTCACCGTTTATCGCATCAAAAGGCCTGTTATTCAACCTGCCAATCGATTTGTTCGCCAGCGCGAATTGGCACAACGTTGTTGTCGCCAAGTGGGTAACTGACGGGCACATCCCAAGATTTTTTCACTAGGGTGATGGTATCGCTGTTGCGGGGCAGATTGTAAAAATCTGGGCCATTGAAGCTGGCAAAGGCTTCTAATTTATCCAGTGCATTAACCGATTCAAAGGCTTCGGCGTAAAGCTCTATGGCGGCATGGGCAGTATAAGAACCCGCGCAGCCACAGGCGGCTTCTTTACGGTCTTTTGCGTGTGGCGCCGAGTCAGTACCGAGGAAGAACTTCTTATTGCCACTCGCCGCAGCCGCTAACAGTGCTTGCTGATGGGTATTGCGCTTTAAAATCGGCAGGCAATAGAAGTGCGGACGAATACCGCCAGCCAACATATGGTTGCGGTTATAAAGTAAATGGTGCGCGGTGATTGTGGCGGCCACGTTGTCAGACGCTTGAGTCACAAAATCGACCGCATCCTTAGTGGTGATATGCTCGAGAACGATTTTAAGCTTCGGGAAATCGGCCACGATCTTGCTGAGGATATTCTCAATAAACACGCGCTCACGGTCGAAAATATCAATCGATGAATCAGTCACTTCACCATGCACTAGGAACAACATGCCCACTTCTTGCATCGCTTCGAGGGCTGGGTAGATGTTCTTCAAATCGGTGACGCCAGAATCCGAGTTGGTGGTCGCGCCTGCGGGATAGAGCTTAGCTGCAACGATTTTGCCCGAGGCTTTAGCTTTACGGATTTCCTCTGGGCTGGTTTTGTCGGTGAGATACAACACCATTAAGGGTTCGAATTGCGAGCCTGCGGGCACTTGCGCCTTGATGCGATCGTAATAAGCCAAGGCGGTTTCGGTATCGATAGCGGGAGGAACCAGGTTAGGCATGACGATAGCGCGGCCCATATAGCGGCTGATATCGCGAACCGTATCTGTTAATTGGGCGCCATCTCTTAGGTGAATATGCCAGTCGTCAGGACGCGTAATAGTGAGTGTTTTCATAGGGCGATTCATCTTATTGGATATGTCTGCTGCGAGGGTGGCAGGATCTTATGTGGCAAGGTTTTAGCTGTAAAGGGAAACTCTGTCATTTGGCGAATAAAAGTGTTAGCGCATGTTGAGCGACTGCTGGCTTGTTCTTTGCTGAGTACCGTACACCTACAAGCAGCCTTTTCTCATATCAAGCGGACACTTTTGCTAAATTTAGGCGGACACTTTTAGTTTTCAACTGTGGTGTCCGCGGACACTTTTATCTTAAATCTTATCTAACACAATGAAAATAAATTCTTTAATGGAATTGGCATAGGCGTTGCTATTACTGGATATCGATTTTTAATAGTGTCCGTAGCGATGGGCATATCCAGCCCTCCGACAGGGAAGCGAGAAACGCCATGATTAAAGATACCAGCGGCCAAGATACTCTCCTTGCGCCATCAAACGCTAAACGTCTCAAAGTGCCCTTGATTATTGGCGGCTGCACCTTATTAGTGAGCGCCTTAGTGTGGGCCAGTTTCAGTAGCGATAATGTGAGCAAATCCATTAGCCGTAGTGAGTTAACCACTGCGACTTTATATGTAGGTACGCTGACTCGGGATATCGCGACTACAGGTAAAATCGTCGCGGCCAATGCACCGATCCTCTACAGCACTGAAGAAGGGACAGTGACGCTACTGAGCAATCCTGGCGATACAGTTAATAAAGGCGATGTGGTAGCCAAGCTAGATAGTCCAAGACTGACCAATCAATTAGAACAGGCGAAATCCTTATTAGCGGGTTTGGAGGGTGCTCTTGAGCGTGCCAAGCTGGACGCTAGACGCAACCAATTACAAGTCAACCAAACCTTAGATATGGCCAAGGTCGATCTCGAGGCGGCCGAGCGTGAACGTCGCCGTGGTGAGCAGCTTATTCAAAGTCAGCTGATTGGGCAGATTGACTATGAAAAGGGCAAAGATGATCTGCATAAAGCCAAGCTTAAATTTGAGCATGCGTTGCAAGACGCTGCATTAACTAAGGATACCTTGACCTTTGAAGTAAAGAATAAAGCGCTTGAAGTTGAACGCCAGCAGTTAGCGGTAGGTGAATTAGAGCGCCAAGTTGAAGCCTTAAATATTAAAGCGCCGGTTGGCGGCATTATTGGCAACTGGCTGACAGAGCAAAAAACGCGTTTGAGTGCCAATCAACCGATTCTAACTGTGGTCGATTTAAGTGCCTATGAGGCCGAGCTTGCGGTGCCAGAGTCTTACGCCGATGAACTTGGACTTGGCATGGAGGTTGAGCTGAGCTTTGGCGAAGTCAAACTCATGGGCAAGTTATCCTCGATTTCTCCCGAAGTGCGTAACCGTGAAGTGACCGCCAGAGTGCAATTTGCCCAGAGCGAAAGCCTTAAGCTGCGCCAAAACCAACGCATTTCTGCCCGAGTGCTACTCGAACATCGGGAAAATGTGTTGATGGTCAAACGTGGTGCCTTTATGACCAGCGGTGGCGGGGAGGAGGCTTATCAAGTCGAAGGCGATATCGCTACCCGCCGCCAGATTAAACTGGGTAGCACCAGTATGAGCCAGGTGGAAGTGATTGAAGGCGGTAAAGCGGGTGACGAATGGGTGATCTCGAGTGTTGAGCCCTTCAATCATGCCGAACAGGTTAAGATGCATTGATGTTATTTGGTTGAAAAAACTTATTAATCAAATTGATGGATTGGAAATTGCCGTGGTTGAAAATACTGCGGCGATAAGTAAATAGGAGCCAATAATGAGTCATAAAAATGTTGATATCAGTGTGTTGATGTCCTCCAAGCTGTTTGGCGTATTCGCTTTGGCCTTGTTAGTTGTGGCGGTAGAGCTGGGGATTGGAGAAGCTAATAGTTGGTTTTTCCTTGGCTTAAATATTTTGGAATGGACCAATCCCTTAGACGAAATGCGCCAGATTGGTGATGTCTCGATGGAAAGTGTGAGCTTGATATTCTCTTGCCTAAATGGGCTGTTCGGTAAGTTGAGTGAGTTCATTATGGGTGCTTTTCTGGGCTGATAAGCGGTTGCCTCTGCTTCGTCTGTTACATGCTCAAGTTACATTGAAGTCCCGCGCGTTTTATTAGCCGTTTACGCGCAAAGATAAAAATTAATTAAGGAAATTAAAATGTTATCAATGAAGAATATCAGTAAAGTTTTTAAAACGGACTTAGTAGAAACCCACGCACTGCGGGATTTCAACCTTGAGGTAAACGAGGGTGAGTTTGTGGCGGTCACAGGCCCTTCGGGTTCAGGCAAAACCACCTTCTTAAATATCGCTGGCTTGCTCGAAGGCTTCACCCATGGGGATTATTTTTTAGATGGGATTAATGTCTCCAACCTCAGTGATAACAAGAGTGCCGCCGTACGCAATGAGAAGATTGGCTTTATCTTCCAAGGTTTTAACTTGATCCCCGATCTTAACCTCGCGGAAAACATTGAAGTGCCGCTGCGCTACCGTGGTTTTAGTGCCAAGGAGCGTAAACGCCGTGTGGAGCAAGCATTAGAGCAAGTGGGCTTAGGTGCGCGGATGAAGCATTTGCCGACTCAATTATCCGGCGGTCAACAGCAAAGGGTAGCGATTGCCCGTGCTTTAGCGGGGGAACCCCGTTTTCTGCTCGCCGACGAACCTACGGGTAACCTCGACAGCTTAATGGCCCGCCAAGTGATGGAATTATTAGAGAATATTAACCAATCTGGCACCACCATCATCATGGTGACCCACGATCCTGAACTGGCCCGCCGTGCCCAGCGCAATATTCAAATTGTCGATGGTCAAGTCTGCGACTTTACCATGTATCAACCCAATGCGGCCCGCAGTGCAAGCCATAGCAGTGTCGATAAATTGGTTGCTAACGCCCAAGGCTAGGAGCGGTTATGTTCTTCTATTACTTAGATTTAGCTTGGCGTAGCATCAAAAAAACGCCCATGTTGTCGGCATTGATGATCATGGCGATTTCTATCGGCATTGGCATCACCATCACCACTCTTAACATCTACAAAATGATGTCCACTAACCCTGCGGGGGAGAAGTCCAGCCAGTTGTTTGCGGTACAGCTGTGGAGCCAAGGGCCAGATGCCTGGGATCGCTTCGATCAACAGATCACCTATCAAGACGGGATGAACTTACTTAAGAGTGATATTCCGAGCCTGCAAACCCCCATGTTTCGCACTGGCGGCGCGGTGCAAACCGAAGATCCCGCTTTTTTACCCGTGCTGCAATCTCGGGTTAGGGTAACCAATAACGACTTTTTCCCACTGTTTGGCCTCGAGTTTCAATACGGTCAGGCGTGGGATGACAGCGTCGATAAAGATGCTCGCTACGAAGTGGTGCTCACCGATGAGCTGAATAAGACGCTGTTTGCGGGCCAAAATAGTGTCGGCAAGACGATTTATTTTAATGCTAAGCCCTATCAGGTGGTTGGCGTGCTTAAGCCTTGGGCGCCGAGTCCAAACTATTATGACCTTAACAACGGCGCCTTTGGTAATGTGGATACCTTGTTTGTGCCCTACAGCTTAGCGCCGATTGAGGAATATGGCAGTTGGGGAAATACCAATGGCTGGAACTATGAGAGCATCAACAACTACGCGCAGCGTTTAACCTCCGAAAAGCATTGGACACAATTTTGGGTGCAACTCGATACGCCTGAACAAGTTGCTGAGTACCGTCAGTGGGTTCGCCAATATATTGAACAACAAAAGAAATTAGGTCGCTTTAGCTCACCTAAGGCCGATGTGCAATTGTCCGATATTGACCAATGGCTAGCCATTAATAAAGTGGTGCCAGAGGATAACAAGGTGCTGGTGGGCCTCAGTGCACTCTTCCTCATTGTTTGCTTAGTCAATATGTTAGGGTTGTTGCTGTCTAAGTTTTTACGCCGAGCTCCCGAAATTGGCGTGCGCCGCGCCATCGGCGCCAGCCAAGGGCAGATCTTTGCCCAACATATGGTGGAAGTGTCTTTGATGGGACTATTCGGTGGCTTACTCGGCTTGGCTTGGGCTTGGGGCTCACTTGCGTTGCTCACAAAGAAGTTTCAACTTGAGGCTTCGATTACTCATCTCGACGCCAGCATGTGGCTCATTGCGCCTGTTATTGCCATTTTTGCAGCGATTGTGGCGGGTATTTATCCTGCGTGGCGTGTGTGTACCACTAACCCAAGTGTTTATCTTAAGAGCCAATAATCGGGGGCAATATGTTACATATCAAACCTATTCTCAGCAGTTTATTACGCAGTAAAAGCGGCCCCTTACTACTGTTATTACAGATTATTTTGTCTGTGGCTATCGTCGCTAATGCCAGCTTTATTATCGCCGAACGATTAAATTTAATGGCGCGTGAGTCGGGGATTGTTGAAAGTGAAGTCTTTGATTTCAGCATTTATCATTTTGATAAATCGACAGATTTAGTAGCGCAGGATAAACGAGATTTAGAGATCATTCGTGCGATCCCTGGCGTTATCGATGTTGCACCTACCTCTATGGCTCCCCTGAGCGGCGGCGGTTGGTCGAGTAACTTTACCCTAGGGCCTGAGGAGCGCGCTAAATCTACGCCCAATACCGGCATGTATATGAGTGATGAGCATTTTATCGACTCCTTAGGGCTGAAGTTAGTCGAGGGACGTAACTTCTATCCCCAGGAAATCACCACAGAGTTGCTGGAAGATGGGGGCAAGATGATAGTCACTAAAGCCTTTGTCGATAAGGTGTGGCCGAATGAATCAGCGCTTGGCAAGAGCGTATATATGGGCACACAGCACTTTGTGGTGATTGGAGTGCTGGAGCGCTTACAAACGGCATGGGTTGATAATAGTAACCTTGAGTTTAGTTCTGTGTTGTCGGTGAATTATCCCGCTGACTATAAACGTTATTTAGTAAGAGCTAAGCCAGCTGATATTGAGCGCTTAAAAGAGGTCATCCCCGAAGCCCTGCATAAAGAATATCCTAGCCGGGTAGTCGAAGGCTTTACAACCATGAGCGAGCGCCGTATCGAGGCATATCGTGACCATGAATTAATGGCAACCGTACTAACCATGATGGTGGTATTGCTGTTGTTGATTACCTCACTTGGGGTGACAGGGATGGTGATGTTTAATATCCAGCGTCGCACCAAGCAGATTGGCACTCGCCGCGCGTTAGGTGCTAAAAAGCGCGATATTATCAGCTACTTCTTAGTGGAAAACTATCTGCTATGTCTGTTAGGTGGCACTTTGGGTGTGCTGTTAGCGATTCAGTTAGGCCAGCAATTGATGAGCCTGTATAGCTTACCTATGCTGGCGCTTTCCTATCCATTATTCACCGTTGTTGGATTATTTGTGGTGACCACCCTTGCGGTGTACTTACCTGCACGCAAGGCTGCCAAGATATCTCCGGCGACAGCGACGCGTACTGTGTAACATAAGCTGAGCGGCATAAAGTGCGATAACAGTAGGATGTTATTGCACTTTTTGTTACTTTAAGGTTAATAGTTTTACTCGGGATATACTTTGCCACATGGACACAATTCTGATTGTCGACGATAACCACGCCATCTGCCAGGCCTTAGGCTTAATGCTGGAGATCAATGGTTATCAGGTGTTAACTTGCCATACACCAGATGATGCCCTTGGTCTGATCGCGACCCATGATATTGATCTTGTTATCCAAGATATGAACTTCACCCGCGATACCACCTCTGGGGAAGAAGGGCGGCAGTTGTTTTATGCATTGCGTGATAGGCAGCCGGATTTGCCGATCATTTTAATGACGGCTTGGACGCAGCTCGAAACCGCTGTTGAGTTGGTTAAAGCCGGCGCCGCTGATTACATGGGCAAACCGTGGGATGATGCTAAGTTACTAAACAGCATTACGAATTTAATTGCTCTCTATAAGCTTGCACGTACAAATCATCGGCTCGAGCGAGTTAATTCACAACGCCAAGTCGCGATTGCCGATGCGGATCTGTGCGGGATTGTTTTTGGTAGTGGTGCGATGCAGCGTTGTATTGACTTAGCCTTACAACTGGCACGCTCCGATGTATCTGTATTGATCACAGGCCCTAACGGTGCCGGTAAAGATAAGCTTGCCGATATTATCCATGCTAATTCTCCCTTAAAAAACAAACCCTTTATTAAGGTGAATGTGGGGGCTTTGCCAATGGAGTTGCTCGAAGCCGAACTCTTTGGTGCTGAGGCGGGGGCGTTTACGGGGGCTAATAAGGCGCGCATTGGTCGCTTTGAAGCGGCCGATGGCGGCACGCTGTTTTTGGATGAAATTGGTAATTTACCGCTCTCGGGCCAAGTGAAATTATTGCGGGTATTACAAACCGGGGAGTTTGAACGTTTAGGTAGCCATAAAACCTTAAAAGTGAAGGTGAGGGTGATCAGTGCGACCAATGCCGATCTTGCCCAAGATATTGCCGAGGGACGTTTCCGTGAGGACTTATTCTATCGCTTAAATGTGATTGAACTGGCCTTACCGCCACTGAATCAGCGTATTGACGATATTTTGCCCTTAGTGAAACATTTTGTCGGTGAGGGTTTTAGTTTGAGTAAACCCGCCCAACAGGCGCTATTACAGCATCGTTGGCCGGGGAATGTGCGCGAGCTAGAAAATGCCTGTAAACGTGCGGCGCTATTGGCGCAAAGTCGAGTGTTAACGGAAGCTGATTTTGGTTTACCGCCAGTCAATGCTAACAACACTCACACGATAAATACGATGACGTTTGGGCGAACCATAACCGAAGTTGCCCCGATTGAATCACAGATAAAAGTTGCCAATCAAGACGTGTCCGCTCAACTGGATTCGAGCGACGCTATGGATGTTAGCCGTGAGCAGATTGAAATGGCCTTAAGACAGCACAAGGGCGTGATTGCACGAGTAGCTAAATCCCTTGGCCTAAGTAGGCAAGCCCTGTATCGCCGCATGGATAAGTTTGGTCTAGAAAAATAGTCATAGCATGATAAACATTGAGTCTTAGGTGGAGTTTTAGGTGCAACTGCGAACAAAATTAATCATTTATTCAACTGTTTGTTGCGCCTTAGGTGTGCTATTGACCCTAGGTGCTGTGAGCTATCGCCCCTCTATCTCGTCAGTTGAAGTCCCAGCTCCCATCAAGCTCCCCGCAATTAATATACCGCCCATCGACGTAGATAAGCTTCAAGAAAACGTCGAAGCGGCAATTAAAAATAACGAGAAATTACAACAAACGTTGTCATTACAGGAGCGTTTAAGGGCCGAGCAGATTAAGCATGAGCTGCAAAAGTTAGAGCAGCTCAAGCAAGAACAATTGCAAATTAAGCTTTTTAAACTCGAGCAGCTTAAAGACGGGCTTTTTAGTCCTTCTGCCCATCCTGATGTGCCGCCCACGGCCCCGCCAGCAGAACCTATCTCACTGCCTAAGTTGACGTTAGCGCAAGGGACAGATCAAGGGCTACCAATCACCGAATGGTTATTCATATTATTGTTTACCTGTGGTATTTGCGCCTTAGGTTTGGCTTGGTTTACCCGCCATTTAGCTCGTAGCCTCAATGCCTTAGAGGTTGGCTTACTCAACTTTAACGATAATGACTTTAGCGTCAGCATTCCGGCAAATGGTGAGGGCCAGCTTAAGGCATTGGCTGAGTTATTTAATGATTCGGCAGCTAAGCTGCGCCAGGAGCGGCAGTATATTTATCAGCGCGAATTGCTGCTGGATAAAGTGATTCAAAGCTCACCTAACGTGATGCTGCTGTTTAACGATCACCAAAAACTCATGTATGCCAACGATGCGGCGCGGCATCTTTTCCATATCAAAGGCAAAATGGAAGGCTTGAGCCTCGACGAACTGCTGCAAGACTTACCCGATGCCCTTGCCTTGGCCCTTAAGCAAGAAAAGAGCGGCCTGTTTACCATGGGTGAGGATGATACTGAGACTTGGTATCTGAGTCGCGGCCAATTTTTGCTGAATAACCAACAGCATAATTTAATCTTGCTTAAGCAGATGACCCGAGAGCTTAATCGTCAGGAAGTGGCGGTGTGGAAGAAGGTGATCCGTATTATCAGCCATGAGCTAAATAATTCTGTCGCGCCCATTGCTTCAATGGTGAACTCGGGGCGTTTACTCACGAAAGATCTCGATAATCCAAAGCTTAAACTGATATTCGACACTATAGAGAGTCGCACGAATCACTTAAGTCAGTTTATTTTCAATTATGCTCGCTTTGCTAAACTGCCTTTACCGCAGCGACGTCAAGTCGCGTGGCAGCAGCTTATCGAACATTTAACCCAGCATTATCCTTTTACCTTAGCCAATGAATTACCCGCTGAAATGGGCTATTTCGATCAAGGGCAAATGGAGCAAGTTCTGCTAAACCTGCTGAAAAATGCCCATGAATCAGGTTCCGATCCCGATGAGGTCATGCTTACCATTCGCTTTCAAACGCTGGTTGATGGCGCTGGCTTTATTATCAAGATAGAGGACCGTGGTAGTGGCATGTCGGAGGAAGTGTTAGAGCAAGCCCTGTTGCCTTTTTACTCAACCAAGCAATCGGGTACTGGCTTAGGCTTACCACTTTGCCGCGAAATCATTGAGGCCCATGAAGGCAGCATTAGTATGCATAATCGCACCGATGGCGGGCTGTCAGTACAACTCTGGTTACCGCAATAATCTGCGTTTGATAGTGTATCAAGAGTTTTCATTGCTCATTCTAATGTATTACCCAAATGGGCTATTTTGCGGTTTTTACCTTAGCTTTTTGGGCTAATTTAGGTCTCAGTCTAATGACTAGCATTCTTCAATCCTGTTAACCTTCTTTTAATAAAAATAAGCGTGAAATGTTACATGCACAACATGGCAAAGTGTGCATTTTACGCTATCGCTGTATCTGAAGGTTTGAGCATTGTAGGTAAGGAGGGACCTGTGAAATCGTTAATTCAGCGGTTGTTGTTCAGTATTTTGTGTCCATTCTTGTTTATAAGCGCTCCTGGCGCGTTAGCCGATGATGATATTGAAATCAGTGGGCTTGTGATAGATAGAACCTTAACGCGTTTTGGTAAGGATTTTGGGTTTTACTATTCAAGTTATTGGCGCGAATTGCCGTTTACTCAAGGGTTTAACGTGACCTTGTATGAGACGGTGTTTCCGCAGGCCGGAACCGTTTTAACCTTAGAAGTGAATGGAACTCGTATTTATACCACGCACTTTGGTCGTCGGGCGAACCCGATTAAGGAGAGCGCAGAGCAGGCTATTTTGTTGACGATTGATTACTTAGCTCAAGTCAGGGCTAATGCGATTACGGGTGATTTTTCAGGAACATCAGACGATTTGTAGGATAACAATAATGACATTCAGGACGTTACTTTCTCTTGCTGTGTTTTGCATAGCTCACACCAGCCAAGCAACCGAATTAATCTATACCCCCGTCAACCCAAGCTTTGGGGGCAATCCTGCGAATGGCTCCTTTTTACTCAATAAAGCGCAGGCTCAAAACGATAATAAAGCCAGCTCGACCGAGAAGGACTTTGTTACCCGTTTTAAGGAGTCATTGGAACGTAACATCATTAACTCCATCACCCGCGGCGTTGCTGATGGTGAGATCAAAGATGGGGTGTACGATACTGGCGATTTTCGTATCGAAGTCGCCTCTACTGGCACCGGAGTGATGTTAACCATCACTAACATCGAAACTGGCGAAGTGACGGTGATTGAAATGCCAACTTTTGGAGGCGGAAACTAATGGCACGTTCCATCTTTATCGCTTCTATGCTGCTGAGTATGTCCGCCTGTAGCTTGATCCCCAAGCCTGACTTAAATATTACTCCTGCTCAAGTTAATCCAATGAGTGAGGTGATGAAGGAGCTACAGAGTCAGCCTGGGCCAAAATTTCCGATCCCAGTTGCGGTATATTCATTCCGAGACCAAACCGGGCAATATAAACCTCAAGCTAACGTCAGCTCATTTTCAACTGCGGTCACTCAAGGGGCAACATCGATGCTGATGCAAACCTTGATTGACTCTAAATGGTTTACGCCCGTTGAGCGTGAAGGCCTGCAAAATTTATTAACTGAGCGCAAGATCAGTAATAAGCAAAATGGCTCAAAGGGCGATGATATCCCCGTGTTATCGACGGCGAGATTGCTACTAGAAGGTGGCATTATCAGTTACGAGACCAACACCAGTACAGGCGGTACAGGGGTTGAATATTACGGTATCGGCGCCTCGGAAATGTACCGTGAGGATTTAGTCACTATCTATCTGCGTGCTGTCGATGTACACACGGGCAAAGTGATGATGTCTGTATCTACGAGTAAAAGGGTACTTTCGCAGGAAATGCGTGCAGGCCTGTTCCGTTATACCAGTTTGAATCGTTTGGCCGAAGCCGAAGTCGGTTTTACCACCAATGAACCTGTGCAGTTTTGTGTACTACAAGCCATTGAGTTAGCAGTCGCTGAGCTTATCGAAAAGGGTGTAAAACAAGGTTATTGGAGTGCTTCGCAGTTGTCGCAACCTATAGAAAAACAACCTGAATTAAGCCAAAGCTGATTATACTAATCGTATTAAATATCTGTTCATTCAGTTAAACATCGCCACAATCGAGCCAGATATAAGTCTGGCTCGATTGCTTTTAGGTTTAGTCGGCCCGTAACGCCTTCCAAAACAGCGCAAAGCTGGCATCACGATAATGTTTATCTCTGCCCAATTCGGGGTTATCTATAAAAAATCGTGTGGCTGCTAAGTATTGTCCGTGGCAATTTTCAAGCATTAATTCAATGGGATAGTGGGCAATTAATCCCATTAGCTGCCCTTTTTTTATCAACTGGGCGATAAACCCTAAGATGCTATTCATTGCTTGTTCGCGGATAGAAGCCGCAATCATAGGTGACATTGAATATTGCTGAAAAAATAATTGCTTGATTGGATTATCAATCGACCAGTCAATCGCGCTCTGCCAGAGGATTTCTGCATGCTCTTTAAGATCGCTCCCTTCTTTGATATTTAACAATAATGCATTAGCAAACTCTTGTTTAATTGTGAGAAACAGGCTTTCCATCAACACTTCTTTGGTTGGGAAATGATGAAACAGTGTGCCTGTCGCTACGCCAGCCTGCTTGGCAATTGAAGCGGTCGAGGTGGCATGAAAGCCTTGGCTGACAAATAACGATAAGGCGGTATCGAGTATCGCCTGACGTTTATCTGTCATGGGCTTAGTATCTGTATCTGTTGGTAATAAGCTCGACATAACCACTCCTAAGCGGCCCGTATTAGCGTAAAAACAGCTTCATCAACATACGTTGGATAAAAGTGCCATAGGGTGGATGGACAAATTTACCCGTGTTAAAGCGCCCACGGCTTAGCACGGTTTTGGCGTGGCTAAAGGTGAGGAACCCTTCTTTACCATGATAATGCCCCATACCAGATGGGCCTATGCCGCCAAAGGGCGCATCATCGGCTGCTACATGGAATACCGTTTCATTGATACAAACACCGCCAGAGTGAGTTTGCTTGAGGATTTTTTGTTGGCTCGCTTCATCAAAACTCATCACATAGAGCGCTAAGGGTCTGGCGCGACGGTTTACGTAGCTAATGGCTTCATCTAAAGAGTCGTAACCGATAACGGGTAATAGCGGCCCAAAGATTTCCTCTTGCATCAATAGCATATCTTCAGTGGTATTAGTAATCAGCTGAGTGGCGAGTTTACGATTCTGGCTGTCTATTGCTTCATTTGAGGCAGAGATAATCTTGGCACCTTTGGTTTTGGCATCCTCAAGTACAGCCAATAAACGATCAAATTGGCGGGCATTAATAATGCTGCCGTAGTCCTTATTTTGGGCAATTGCGCCGTACATGGCTTGGAATTTTGCTTGATAGGCTTGAATAAAATCGCTCACTTTAGCGTTAGGGCAAAGCACATAATCAGGCGCTACACAGATTTGTCCAGCATTCAAACACTTACCATAAATCATTCGTTCTACCGCTATCTCTAGTGGCATATCGGGGGCGATAATTACTGGCGATTTACCTCCGAGTTCAAGGGTAACGGGGGTGAGATTATTGGCCGCGGCGCGCATCACATGGCGGCCAACCGTGGTTGAGCCAGTAAATAGGAGATGATCGAAGGGCAGTGCTGAAAACTGCGCCGCGACATCAGCTTCACCTTCGACAACGGCAACATGGGATTCATCAAATACTTCGGCGAGCAACTGTTTGATAACGCTATTGGTTGCTGGAGTAAATTCCGAAAGTTTGAGCATGGCATGGTTGCCCGCAGCAATCGCCGTGACTAATGGCCCAATGGAGAGCATGACGGGGAAGTTCCAAGGCACGATTATCCCAATAACGCCTAGTGGCTGATAATGCACTTTGACTTGGGCGGGGGCGAGTAAGATGCCCGCATGGCGGCGGCTTGGCTTGAGCCATTTTTTGAGGTTTTTCAAACTGTAATTGATGTTATTGACC
>NZ_AKZL01000036.1:0-47029 GCF_000282755.1 Shewanella sp. POL2 | reverse complement strand
ATACACAATGGCCGATATGGGCGGCGAGATCGTACTTCAGCCGACTGGGGCGATTTTTAAGGACTTTATTGATGTAAATTGTGCTGGGCGGCTCGAAGAAAGAGGTCACTAACTGATGGGTACTCACGCCGCGCTCGTCGATCACTTCCTGGGGTGTACTATCTATCCATTTGATTTTTAAGCCTACGCTCTTGGCAATATCCAGCATCTCCTCGAGGGATAAGGGCATACGTTTTAACCCAACCTCTTCGGCGGCCCGTTCAAGATCGGGGAAATGGTTTTGATGATGTTCCTGATGGGCGCGGATTAATAGATGGGCGAATTGCCGACCCGAGATCCCTGTCTGGGATAGCATTTCAGGAATCGCTATTTGCAAAATATCATTTGAAAACAAAAAGCTGGGTTCGAGCGCCATGCCGCTGATCCCGCCTCGGCGGCCCTTGTCCGGCGTGATGGCGCTCTCCTCGGGTACATCGTCTAAAAACCAGTCAACGTCCTTTTGAAAAACAGTGGCAATCACGGCCAACATTTCGGCACTCGGCACGCGTTTTCCGCGTTCGATCATCGACAAATATGACACAGAGGGCGCACTGCCCGCATCGACGCGAATGCAACGCGCGGATAAATCTTCCATAGTTAAATTGTTACGTTTCCGTAGGTTACGTATTTTTGTCCCGAGGAAATGTGACTTTCTCATCAAGCTCTGGTCATTGCGCATTTTGTAAAATTCACATTGTAAAATTTTTATTGTGAAATTGTAGCCAAAAAAAGACTAGACTACAAATCAAGCAATCGAGGAAGGGTTATCCACCTGACACTGCTTAACCATTAACTCTGTCGGACAAACCAAATTGAAGACAAACGTTGAACCATTAGAAGTGAAATCAAGGCCCTAATTTTTAAATTGGAAAGTGTAGAGGAACTAGCGATGAATATGTCAATTATCAAGAGCAACCAGATCCAATCGAATCTTAACAGCTTCATCGCCGAAGAAGTGCTTGCCGTCGCCCAAGTGAACGTGGCCGAGCATGAAAAACTAGCCCAGGCGAAGCAGTTCCTCGACCGTCATTTCCCGCTGGATGCGGGTTCGCACCAAGATGTGATCAGCTATGTGGTTTATTACCAACACCTGCTGGCATTTTTTGCCGACGGCAGCCACAGCGGATTACGCCAAGCAAAGCAGTTTGTTGCCTTCAACGGCACTAAAGATGCACCGAGCGCCATAGTGTTACAGGACCAAGGCTGCCATGTAGAGTTGTGTTTCGACCGCACTGGCATGATAGGCGCGCGGGATTTAGCGAATTTGGAAGATGTGCAAATTGAAACCCCAATGGCACAAGCGACTGAGCCAAAGGACACTCGCAACGCCACATCGCGCCATTGGTTAAGCCTGTTACATGCGGGAATGCCAAGCGCCAACGATATTCAAGACAAGTTATTTACCGCTAAAGACGGTGGTGACTACAGCCTGCAAAGCATTGTTAATCTTTAATTTAATCCTACAGTTGGAGGAGATGAAACCATAGGTGAATCTCCTCAGCTTTCCTTTATGATCATTCCATCGGCCCAACAATCAGTAAAACTGACTCTCAAAATAAATTAAATTGATTTTATTGAAGATTAATTCCATCGCTATAATACCCGCTTTTATCAGCGTCTCAGTTCTAACCTCGTTGCCATATAAAACCGCGCTCCAGTAGTTAGAACCAAACACTCAGTCGCAAACCTAAGGCGTTATGAATTTTTCATCGATAGTCTCGCAACTTAAACAACCTCATCGCCTTGTGTTTATCTGCGCCGCGCTACTGTGTCTCGCGCCTGTTATCTCATCCCCTATGGCACTTGTGCTCGGTTTTACCTTAGCCAGCCTAGGTTGGGTGCCAAACGACTGGAATATCGCCGCCCTCACCAAAAAATTACTGTCCTATTCGATTATCGGCTTAGGCTTTGGCATTAACTTCAACGCCGCGATTGAGGCCAGCAGCCATAACCTCGGATTAATTGTCGGCTCGATTATTTTTACGCTGATCTTGGGCTTTATGGTGACTCGCGCTTTAAAGTTTGACCCGATCACAGGCCACTTAATCGCCTCAGGCACCGCTATTTGTGGCGGTAGCGCTATTGCCGCCGTATCGCCCGCCATTAATGCCAAACCAGACCAAACCGCTACCGCATTAGCCTGTGTATTTGTACTCAACTCGGTGGCTTTGTTTTTATTCCCCGCCCTCGGGCATTTGCTCAATATGAGCCAATACGATTTTGGCGTGTGGAGTGCCATCGCGATTCACGACACTTCCTCAGTCGTCGGCGCGGCCTCTGCCTATGGTGATGAAGCACTTAAAACCGCCACGACCATTAAACTGGCGCGCGCACTATGGATTATCCCTATCGCCCTTGTCAGTGCGCTGATCTTTGGCGGCGATAAACGTAAGCTTAACCTACCGTATTTTATCGGATTTTACTGTTTAGCCATCGCAATCGCCCATTGGTTACCGCAGTTTCAGCCGCTCTACGACACGCTGTTTATGGTGTCGAAACGTACCTTGGTTCTGTGTCTGTTCTTGATTGGTGCGGGGATTACGGTGCAAAAAATGCGGGCAAGCGGCCCTAAGCCTTTGCTGCTGGGCGTGATCCTGTGGACGGCAATTGGGGTAACGTCTTTAGGTTATATTCTGTATTTTCAATAGATTGGATTTGAGTCTAACGACTCTGATTGACGCGCTAACGCGGGAAGCTTTATTCGGCGTTGGGTTTAATCCGCCAAGCCAACCCCAGTACGCCTAAAAAGGCGGAAAACTCAATCAGCGAGCGGAGTAATCCTGTGGTTTGCGTGGATGCAACGAGGGCAATCAGGGAAAACACGATAATCAGCCAGTTTTTCAATTGCATCTTCCTGCAAACTTAGGGGATGCTCATTATTGTTTAGAACTAAAAAGCCAGCCAATATCGATTTTCAATAACAAATAGCTATAAAAACTAAGCCTGAGAGTTTAGCTTAAGCGGCTTTATGGGCGCTATCGGACTCGTTTGCCGCCAGTTCTTGGTTATGTTCTTGAATAAAATCCTCCATAAACCAAGCACAAAAGGTGTGGCGACCATCTACGTCGGCCTTGCCATAAATGGTCGACGCCTGTTGGCGAACGGTTTTCTCTTTTGTCTGCCTCACTTCGGCAATTTCTTTAAAACTCAGCCCCTTAAGCAATAAAAACGCGACTTGCTGCTCGCTCTTGGTAAAACCCCAAGTATCAAACTGGTTTGATACGGCTTGGCTGTATTCCTGTCTGGCGGAGCGCATTTGGGTCGACATATTGTCGATTTTCTTATCGGCGTACTCGAGGCGTTTTGCTAAGGCTTTAACCTCGCGCGAGCGGCGCATTAAATCGTAACTGAGGTAGATGGCCCCGACAGCGGTGAGCACTAAGAGTATGGCTTCCTGCACTAAATGCCATTGCGGAATGCCTAATTGAATGTCGGAACTAATGTCAAAAAGCTTAAAGCACATGATGAGTGCCAGCAGACCAATAATGACAATATCCTTCATCTAAAACTCCTAAATAAAAGCAAAATCAATCAATTATTTTATGGGGCATATGTACCATAGGCGGGTTTATGATACAGGTCCCCGACGACTTTCACCCGTCAATCCCTACACTGACAGCATTGTTTAATACCACAGAATCATCTCATGTCTGTCAGTTCGTCTTGTATCAAGTTATGTCTGTTGACCAGCTTAGTCGGCAGTAGTTTCCCGTGTCTCGCGGCGGAAGCCGAACTTTCCCAAGCGCTTTCGAGCAGCCAAGCTAGGTTGACTCATATCACTTCATCGAATACCCAATCGGCAAATTTATCCAGCTCGACCTGGCTCACTGGCCTGCCGAGCATTAGCTTAAGTCACCTCGGGAGTTTGGATAATAGTAACAGCTACGAGCAGGAACTCTCAGTCAATTTGCCATTTAAATCGCCCGCGCTACACAACAGCGATAAGCAAATAAAACAACTCGCCGAGCGAATTCATCAACAACAAACAGCGCTGCAAGGCTTGTATCTCTCGGGATTATTAAGGCAGAGCTTGTGGGAATACCGCCAGAGCGAAGTCAAACTGTCGCAGCTTGAGCGTAAACAGCAGTTGCTCGATAAACTCCATCACCAGCAAAAACAACTGACCGATGCGGGGGAATTACCACTGGCCAACACCCTGCTGCTGGAGCGGGAAAGTGTCGATATCGCCTTAAGCCGCGCGGACATTCTGCAACAACAAGCCCAATCTTTAGCCCTGTATCAACAGCTAACGGGCCAAGACCGAATGCCCAGCGCGATTGAGGAAACTGACCGCCCGCTTGGCAGGGGCGCCGAGACCTTAGCCCAACATCCCCTATGGCAATTGCTAAAGCTGCAACAACAGCAACACCTGCTGCTGATCCAAACTCAACACGCGGGTGAGCGCGATCCTTGGACCGTCTCACTCACGGCAAAAAATACCGCCGATGCGGGTGTGGATGATCAGCAGTTAGGCATAGCCGTGTCAGTGCCCTTAACCTTAGGCTCGGCGCTGTCACAGAGCGATTTATCCCAATGGCAACAAGCAAATACCGAACAAAGCCTCAATCTTGACCGCAGCGCACTCGAGCTTAAAAACCAGTGGGATCAATTGGTCCGCCAGCAAACTAACCTCGTCGAGCAACAGCGCTTACTCACCCAAGCACTCGCCCTCAGTCGCACCATTACCGAGGAACTCGCCAAGGTAAAAGATCAAGATCAGGTGAGTTATGAAGTCTGGCTGCGCCGCTATATGGAGGCGCTCGACACCGAGTCCCGCTTGGCGCTCAACCGCGTCAGCTTGCAACAACTGCATTCTCAACAACTCCAAGCCTTAGGAATTTCATTATGATGGCCAAGTACGGCGCATGCCTTCTCTGTTTATCCGCGAGTGTTGTAGGTTCGGCGCAGGCCGAAAGCTTAGCCATTAGCGCCTTAGGCAATCTCGACCTCAGTTACACCCAGCCACAAAGAGTCGCCAGTTATGAGGGCAGCCCACTGCCGGCGCAGGTTGAAATCCTCCCCGGCAATGATTACTGGATCAGCACGCCCGAGAATATCCAGCAGGTGCACTTTCTCGTCGGCCAAGGCCAGCGCGTCAGTAAAGGCCAAGCGATAGTTAAACTCACAGGGCCAGAAGTGTTCCACTACCTCGCCCAAGTCGAGGCTGCGGCGAGCCTGTATCAACTCGCTAAGAGTCGTTATGAGCGCAACAAACCTTTGCTCGCCAATGGCAGCATAAGTGCCGAAAAATGGCGTGAGATCAGTCAGGACTATTTCACGACTCACCTCGAATACGAGCATATGCAGCACTTTATGGAGCGCGTCCACAGCACAGATGCGGCTACCGACTCCTTAGTGGTCGCCGCGCCCGTTGACGGTATCGTTAAACTCAATACCATCAACGGCCCATATATGGCCGGGAATCAGCTGTTTTCACTGGTGCCCAATAACAGCATCCGCGTCAAAGTCAATGTGCCGACGGGCCAGTCCCACTCCCTGTCGGCCATCAATATTAATCAATGCCATATCGCGATTGAGTCACTGTCGGCGATTGCCGAAGGCGCCTTTGTCACGGCTTGGTCATCGGCGGTGCCACAGGAATGTAACCTGTTGTTAGGTCAGCAAATGACTGTGGTTCCCGAGTATCAAAAAGCCGTGTATTTGCTCCCCAAAAATAGTGTGTTTAGTTGGGAGCAAGACAGCCAAGTGTTCACTCTGTCCGATAACCAGCTCAATGCGCTAACGGTCGATATCTTAGGCTCAACCCCGGAGCAATATATTGTCGCCAGCGATCAAGACTTGAGTCAGCTGCAAGTTCTATCCCAGTCGGTTGCCGCGGTGAAAGGCATCATGCTCGGTTTAGGAGGCGAATAAGATGCTCACCTCTGTGATCCGTTTTTCGCTCACTCAGCGACTTTTTGTGCTGATTGTGGCGCTGATCCTCATGTTGGCTGGCGCACGAGCTTGGTTTGCCATTCCCTTGGATGCCTTTCCGGATATTTCCCCAACCCAAGTGAAGATTATCCTCAAGGCTCCCGGCATGACGCCGGAGGAAATCGAGGCCCAGATTACCGTCCCGATTGAAACCGAGCTGCTCGGCATTCCGCAGCAATCGATTCTACGCTCGACCACTAAGTATGCCATTAGCGATATCACCCTCGATTTTGAAGAAGGCACGGATATCTATTGGGCGCGCCAACAGGTGAGCGAGCGCCTCACTGCGGTCTGGGACAGTTTTCCCGAAGGTGTGAGTGGCGGTGTGGCGCCCATGAGCACGCCGCTCAGTGAAATCTTTATGTTTTCACTCGAAAACCCCAATCTTTCCCTGCTGGAGCGACGTCAATTACTCGAGTGGGAAATTCGGCCGCTGCTGCGCACAGTGCCGGGTGTTGCCGATGTGAATATCCTCGGCGGTTATGCCAAGAGTTTTAGTATCAGCCCCAATCCTGCGGCGATGGCGGCTGCGGGCGTGAGCTTTGCCGCGCTGCAACAGGCGATTGTGGAGAATAATCACAACGAAGGTGCTGGTAAGCTCACCATAGGTACTGACACCATCATAGTGCGCTCCGAGGGACGCATCGATGATATCGACGAGCTTAAACAGCTAGTGATCAAAACCGATAATGCCAAAGTCTATCGCTTGCAGGATCTCGCCGATATCCAGATAGGCCACCTTGCACGCTACGGCGCCGTCACTAAGGATGGCAACGAAACCGCCGAAGCTTTAATCATTGCCCTCAAGGACGCCAATACGGCACAAGTGGTTAACAACATTAAGGAAAAACTGGCGCAAATCAGCCTGACTCTCCCTGAAGGCAGCCAGATAAACACCTTTTACGACCGCGCTAACCTGATCAATACCGCTATCGAGACCATTTCCAATGCGCTATTCGAGGCCGTAGTGCTGGTCATCGTATTGCTGGCGCTGTTTTTAGGTAATGTGCGCGCCGCGTTAGTGGTGTCCCTGTCGCTACCGCTAGCCGCACTGTTCACCTTTTTGATGATGGATTACTTCAATCTGTCAGCGAACCTGATGAGTCTTGGAGGCCTCGTTATCGCTATCGGCATGTTGGTGGACTCCTCCGTGGTCGTGGTTGAAAACATGGTGAATTTAATCGCCACTAAACAGCGTTTGCCGCGTTTACACTTGATCTTTCGCGCCACCAAAGACGTCGCCATTCCCGTAGTATCGGGCACGGTTATCGTCATCATAGTGTTCTCGCCACTGCTCACCCTCAGTGGTTTAGAAGGCAAACTCTTTACCCCAGTCGCCATCACCATAGTGTTTGCCATGCTGTCGGCGCTGGTGTTATCGCTGACCGTGATCCCCGTGATTGCCTCATACCTCGTTAACGAAAAGGCCGCGAAAGAACCTAAGGCCATCGAAAAGCTCAAGCATCTTTACCTTGGAAGCCTAAAAGCCTGCTTTGGTTGGCAAAAACCTTTTATGCTCACCGCCTTTAGCTTGCTGATCGTCAGTCTGGGCCTATTTAGTCTGGTGGGGAAAACCTTTATGCCGACCTTAGATGAGGGCGACATCATTCTCCAGTTAGAGAAATCCCCTTCGATTTCCCTCGACGCCTCCATCGCTATCGATAAACAGATCCAGCAAACACTGCTAAGCCAAATCCCCGAAATCAAACAGATGGTGGCACGCACTGGTGCCGATGAGATTGGTTTAGATCCCATGGGATTGAACGAAACCGATGTGTTTTTAGAGCTGGCGCCCCGCAGCGAATGGCGTTTTGCCACTAAAGAGCAGCTTATCGATGCCATCCGCACTGTGCTGCTTAAATATCCCGGCGTGAACTTTAACTTTACGCAACCGATACAGATGCGTGTCTCCGAAATGCTCACAGGCAGTATTGGGGATGTCGCGATTAAAGTATTCGGGAATGATATCGAGACCTTAGGAAAACTCACCGGCGAAATAGAACAACTGGTCACTGCAACTCAGGGCAGTGTCGACGTTAAGATGGCGATGATTGAAGGCAGCCCCTTTATTAATCTCACCTTAGATAACGAGCTCGCCCGTGGGTTTGGGATGAGCACTATGGAATTTGCCCGTTACCTCAAGAGCCAACTCGAAGGTGTGGTCGTCACCGAGGTGCTGCAAGGGAAGAAGCGCACGCCTGTGCTTATCGCCAATAATCAGGCGCAGATCAGCAATATCAACGAACTGCAAAATCAGCTATTGGTAATGCCAGATCATTCCCTGAAACGCCTAAGTGACGTGGCAGTATTGAGTTATAAACAGGGCCCTATCCTGATCGAGCGGGAACAGGGAAATCGCTTTTCGGTAATCACCACCAACGTTCAAGGGCGGGATATTGTGGGCTTTGTGGAAGAGCTTAACAGCAAAATCGCCAAGGAAATCAAACTACCAAGCGGCTATAGCGTCAGCTTCGGTGGCGAGTTTGAAAACCAGCAGCGCGCCACCAGCAATTTGTTGCTGGTGATCCCAATAGCTATCGCACTGATCACTTTGATTTTATTCACCACCTTTGGCTCGCTAGCAAAATCGGGATTAATCCTCGCTAACGTCCCGTTCGCTATGATGGGCGGTATCGTCAGCTTGTATCTCTCGGGGGAGTACCTCTCGGTGCCCGCTTCAGTAGGTTTTATCGCCCTGCTAGGTGTCGCCGTGCTTAACGGCGTAGTGATGGTCAGTTATTACGAACAAACCAAATACTTATTTGGCAGCCTCAGGGAGAGAGTCGAACAGGGTGCCGCGCGGCGACTCAGACCCATTCTGATGACGGCCACCACCGCCATGTTTGGTTTGATCCCCTTAGTGTTCGCCTCGGGCCCTGGTGCTGAAATCCAAAAACCTTTGGCCATTGTGGTGATCGGTGGATTGCTCACATCGACCATTACGACCCTGTATTTACTGCCCATGTTGTATTTTTGGCTGGAGAAACGCCGATGAGCACGGAACAACTGCTAGTCCTGATCGCCCAAAACGATATTAAGGACGATATAGTCGACACTCTGATTGAGTTGGAGTTTTTATCCGGCTTTAGCTTGGGCAATATTTGCGGATTTAGCCGAGAGCACAGCCATTTCAATATCAAGGAACAGGTGGAAGGTTATCGGGAGTTTTGTAAGTTTGAGATTATGCACCCTGCAAGCCAGCAAAGCGCCCTGCTTGAAGCACTAGCAAAGGTCTGTAAACACAACCCATGCCGTTATTGGATTATGCCCATCTATCAAAACGGCACGCTTTCCTAACGATAAAGGGCATACAGAACCTGCTGTATGCCCTTTGATTGACTACAGAATCGGGGTTGGACGACGCACTAAGTAACCACTGGCGATGGAGAGGATGCAGTAGGCGGTAAAGAAGTAAAATCCGCTCTCAAACTGCGCCTTGGTCTTTAGCATTTCACCCATACCGCCCGAGGCATTGCCCGCCAAAAAGGTAATAATCAGGGCCACCACAAACACATCGGCCATCGACCATTTCGCCAGCGCAGACACTAGATGATGAATACGCCACTGCAGCGCAATCGAACTCACGCTTTGTTGTACCAACATTAAGCTGAGTTTTACCGCAGGGATAATGATACTAAACAGCATCACCAGTCCTGCAACTAAGCCATTGCCAGTATTATATAATTCGGTGACTGTGCTCCAAATACTGCGGGTTTGCTGCAATACTTGGACCTCACCTTTAAGGTTATTTAGCCCCAGCAGACCACTAACCATATTCAACATGCCGCGGGCACTGTCGCGCCCCGAGTCTTCATCGAAACTTTGGGCAACCTGCTCAATCCCCTGTTCGGCTAATTTGGCCTTATTTATGCTGCCGTTAAGGCTCAAAATGGGCTGAGTTACGCCGGGAATTAACAACGCCAAAGACAGCAGAATAACGAGAATGGGAAGGAGAGATTGACGAACACTGTTCATAACTGAGCCCAAAGCAAACTTTCACCCAGTGTAAGGCTTTTGGCGCAGCGGGGGCAATGAATGGCACTTAAGATCTTGGTAGATATCAAGTGCAACTTGGGCAATCAATAAAAGGGTGATGGATCTATATCTAAGGAGCTTGGCGATACGCCTCGCTCAATGTGAAGGTCTGATTTAAGAAGGTCTACCATGGCGACTTCAGTGTAACGCTTTGCTTTTAGAGAATAAAAACACTTCACAATTGGATGTAATGCATCTCTATCCTTGGAGGTCCAAACAATACCAACTCGACCATCGGACAATTCGACTAAAGAGCCTACAGGATATACACCGATACAACGAATAAACTCATAAACCAGCTCTTGATCTAAGTGAAATGGCGTCAAGCTCAGTAAGATCTTAAAGGCGGCCGCAGGACTCATGGCCTCTTTGTAGCAACGCGTCGCGGTTAAGGCATCAAATATATCGACAATACAACTCATCCGACCGTGGCGAGGTATCTCATCTCCCTTTAATCCCCTTGGATAGCCCCGCCCATCTAATTTTTCATGGTGCATTAGGCAGATATCTTTACTTATTTGAGACAACCCTTTGGTTTCGTTCATTATTTCAAGTGCATATACTTGATGCAACTTCATATGCTCGAATTCTTCAGGCGTGAGCTTGCCCGGTTTATGCAGGACTTTATTGTCGACCTTAATCTTGCCGATATCATGCAAAATGCCGCCCACCGCCATTTCTCTTAACATAGCGCGGTCGAGTTTAAGGTATTTACCGAAAGTAACGAGCAGGAAGGCGACATTCACTGAGTGCTCTAACAGATAAGCATCTTTAGTGCGCAGTGCTGACATACACTTTAGGGCGTCTTCATCCAACAACACTGACTCAATCATGCTGTCAGCAAGTGCTTCAAAAGGAGCGACTTCAATCGCTTTACCCTCGAATGTTTCTGAGAGTACTTTGCGAATGAGATCCTTCGCTTCGGTCAAAATGACCTTCGCCTGCGCTTGTTGCTTCTCACGGGTCAGTAGGGATTTTTTAACTTCTGATAGGCTATCGTTGCTGGCTTTACGTTTAAAACCACAATGTTCAGCCGAACGCTCCGTATCGACCCAAACATATTTGATGCCACTCTTTGATAATTTTAGAATCGAGTCCTTGTGCTTGATTTGTCCAGCATTTGCAATTGCCAACCGGCCCTGATCATTTCTGTCAATTGCTGTGACAAACATTCCCAACGTCAATTTCGACACTGGCAATTTGATTAGGTCAACCGATTCTGCCGACTCACTCATACTAGCAACCCCAAGGCATAGAGAATATTACTGCTATCGACTACGTAACATACCGCACTATTGGGCGCACGATGCCGTTGTTTACTTCCTGGAAGTATAGGACAGTATAACGCGCATTCTATGCTGAGGAAGATAAAAGCACCATATGCTTTGATGATTAGCATCAAAGAACAAGACAAAAACCTAGTAGAATCCTATGCCATTACTCAAGAGCGAGCTAATCGTCTAATAATATAGCACTTTTTAATATTACACATTCGAAGCTTGCCACCATCCAACGGCGATATTGGCAGTTATAGCAGGAATGAAGATCATCATCTATCTGCTCATCTTCATCATCTGGAGCAAAATGAGTGCACAACCGCGCCGCCCGCCTTGCTTCTGAATATTGCTGTAAACCCGCCCGAAAAATCCAACGTTCAGTCTCATATTCAAACAGCTTGAGTAACTTTTGATCCATTCCCACCTCAATAGTCCTGCAAGGCTTGCTTGCCAGCATTACGCCACAGCTCACCGTCCTTCGCGACTAATAAAACAAATTGATGTTCAAGATAGACAGCTTTTACTTTGCCTTTGAGTTGGACTTTTTCGTCTGCGGCCAAGCGGTATTTATCGGTACTCATCACCGCATCCAAGCCGGTTTGTTCAAGGATATCCGCCACAGGTAGCTCAAGGGAAACCTCTTCAAGTTGACCGAGTTTGATTTGGCCCTTCACTCGCCCATCATTGCCCATTAACCGCAATCCAAGCCCAGCCAAAGCACCAATCACACCTTGACCAGTACCACCGTGTTCAGTCAGATGAATCTGTAACTGCTCAGCAAGCTGATAGGCGGCCGCTTTGGTAATGACTTCACACTTGGCTCTGAGCCCAAAGTCTATCAGCGCGTTCACATCATAGTCGGAATCGACATCCAAAATTGCAATCCCAGGATCTGCCTTAGGTGCAGATTCAGCCACCAGATGCGCGACCGCCAGACGATAGATCTCGGCCTGTGATAACGGCGACTGCAACGCAAAACACATGGCGCTATTGTGAGAGGTGTAAGGAATATCAGGATGCACAAATAATTGGTGCCGCGTCACAAAGGAAGCCTTGCCACCCGAGTTTTGCGCGAGCAAATGTGCAATTTCCTCAGCTATCTCGCCTGTGCCTTTAGTGCCAATGTCGTCGGTATCATCGATACAAATAAGCCAATTTTTCATCGGTATTCCTAGCAGTTAAAACTTGTCACGGTGGAGGAGGTCATGGGCCTTAAGCCTATGCAGCACGGGAGGCACCAGCAGGGCACCTAAGGTGGCAAAAAATCCACCCTTAAGCACGCTCGCACCCCATTGGATCAGCACAACATCGAGCGCCATGCCCGCCAGCGCATTGGTCAGAGCCACTTTGACCGCCCAGGCCATACAGCCAACAATGCCTAAAATCACGCAGCGCCAGTGCAGGCTTAAGGTGAGAGGTAGCAACAAGGCCACCAGATCCATCGCAATAGCAGGTAAGATAAACTTCAATAAAATCATTGGGCCGCCCTTACCAACACCGAGCGCCATCGCGACTAGCCCTGCAACACCACCACAGGCAATCATGCTACCAAAACGCCCAAGTACGCCGTAGCAAATCAAATAGAAGAAACTCATCAAAAACATGCTATGGCCAGAAATCCCGAGCTTAAGCCTTAACATACTCGTCAATGCCACCAGCAAAGTGGCGCAAAAACCAATAAACAGCGAGTCCTGCAAACTCAGAGGAAGTTTTTTCTTCATTTTTTGTCTCTCGGTGAGTGCCAATGGGTGACACGCGTACGCTTGCCAAAGTGACGACTCTGGGCCGCAACCGCCATCTGGCGAGATAATTTAAGTAATTGGATTAATACAGGAAACAGCACGCAATACACTAGCTCAGGCCAATTTTTAGGATTTCGCAGCGCCTTAGGGGTAATACGCGCGCCTCGCAGACATTGGATCTGATAAATCTCGCGCACTTCATCCGCCATATAGGGCAGCAAACTCAAAGATGCGGCCACCACAAAGGCCCATTTGCTCGGCAAAAATGCACTTAATACTTCACCAATGCGCTCGGGCGCAGCCGTGATACACAACCACCAGCCGGGGATAGTCGCTAAAATAATGCGTCCCACCACCACGGCGCCTTGGGCGAGGTGATCAACGCCATAGAGCAATAAATAAAGACTTAAAGTAATCGTCAGTTGAATCACACCGAGTTTAACCACGCCCATAATACTGCCCCGGCGCGCTAAGCCATGGAGCACTAGCAAGCCATTCACGGCCGCCAGCGGCAGCAATAAATCGGCGGGCAATACAAAAGCGCAGGCGGAAAGTACGCAGACGAAAAACAGCGACAGCGCGCATAGCGTAGTTTCTTGCTTCTCGCGACTCCAACGCCGGCGGGCACGTAGTCGCCATCGACGACAACTAACCCACATAGCGCTCCTCCATCATCAGAGTGTCTTCCGTCAACAACCCATTGTGTAAACTGAGTTGCCGAGACACGGCACTATGCACGACTACTCTGTGACTACTCATTAGAATGGCGCAACCTTGTGCACTGAGGCGCTTGAGCAGATACCATACTTTGCGATAGTACTCTTTATCCATGCCCGCGAGTGGGTCATCGAGTAGCAGCACCTTAGGCTGCAAGCAGGCTAATGATGCCAAGGCAATAAGATGCTGTTGACCGTAGGACAACTTATGAGGCGACTGTTCGGCCAGCGCACTCAATTCGAGATCGAGCAGCATTTGCTCGGCACGCTCTTTAGGCAGTTCGAAACGATTCAAACTAAACTGCATCTCGGCCAGCACGCTGGTTTCAAACAGTTGTCGACTCGGCCTTTGCAGCAATAACCCTAACTCGGCGCCATACACACCGAGTTTAGGCTTACGGCCCAACACCTTGAGCGGCAAGCGCAACTTTAGGTGCAGCATGCCCGCGATGGATTTTAATAGGCTAGTTTTACCCGCACCATTATCCCCCACTAAGGTCACTATCTCGCCGGCGTGCAATTCAAACCCTTGTGGACAGCTAAACAAGGGCTGACAACCATCGAAGCAGAAATCAAACGCCTCGGCGCTCACCTGTACTTTGCCTAAGTGATGTGTACTTCCCCAAGCTCTCACTGGCGCTTCCTGCACGGTGGCATCGCTGACGGTATATATCCCCTCGGATAAACGGCCTGCCTCTAATTGCCAATAGTGCTGGATAATCTCGGTAAAGGCCGCCGCATTATGTTCCACTAACACCAATGCCATGCCTTCGGTAATTAGATTACGTAATACCGCTAACAACTCACTCACGCCATGGTCATCGAGCTGCGCCCATGGCTCATCGAGCAAGAGTAAATGCGGCTCACACACCAACTGTGCGGCAATCATCAAACGGTATTTTTGACCGAGGGAAAGGGTGCTGACTGGGGTGTCGAGCCGTAAAAACAGCCCGACGCGTCGCAGCGCTAACTGCACTTTAGGTAACATATTCTCGGCGGGGATGCCGAGATTCTCTAAGGCGAAGGCGACTTCGGCGCCCACTGTTTGCCTTAGTAGCTGGGTTTGCGGATCCTGCATCACTAAGCCAGTAACCAACTCGGGGTGACGCCAAATATCGCCCTCATGCGGGCGATTCTGTACGCCCGCCAGTAGATTTAATAGACTCGATTTACCCGAGCCCGTGGGCCCACTCACACAATGGCATTGGCCTGCGTCAATCGAGAGATTAAGCTCCTGTAAAACCGGGGCTAGCTGGCTGCCATAGTTAAAGCTGACACCGTCGAGCTCGAGTAATTTCATCTTAAATCTGCCAGTTCACACCCACGAAGAACTGACGGCCAGCCTGAGGCAGGGCTTCACTCTGGTAGTAGTTCTCATCCAATAGGTTAGTGGCACGCAGATACACGTCTAACTTATCGGTGATCAGCGGCTGCACTAAGTTGATATCCACTAAGGTGTAGTTATCCAGCGACTGCTGTTGATACTGGTTCTGACCGTTCACTTTCACCTGAGTCGCATAAACCTGATCGAGGATACGTTCCACATTGAGGTGGACTTGTGTCTCGAATGGGAATTCGTAGCTCATTTGCCAGCGCAGCTGGTGACGAGGACGGTATTGCAGTGCATCTAAGGTATCGTCGCCTTCCATTTCTTTCGAGTCTAGGAAGCTGTAAGAGAAGCTCAGATCTAAATGTTCAATCACATGGTTATTAATTTGAAAATCAATCCCTTTGAACTCATAGCGCCCCATATTTTGGTAGAAACCCGCAGTATCTTTGGCGATGTAGTTCTTCGCATCCGTGTAATAACCGTAGAGCGAGAAGTCGGTACTGGCGGGTAAGTTTTGCTCTAAACCCAACTCAACATGCTTAGACTCTTCTGCTTCTAAATCACGGTTACCCGATGATTGCGAGTACAAGTTCACCATGGAAGGGAAACGGACTTTACGTGCCACACTTAGGCTTAAACGTGAATCGGGTACCACTTGCCAGTAGCTAGATGCCATTGCCGAGTAATTATCATCCGTGCCATCAGAGGCATCGAGTGAATGGAAAGCTCCACCTAAGGTAACGCCATAGTTGTGCTCAGATTGATACTGATATTCGGCCGCAGCGGTATATAACCATGCGGAATCGTTTAGATTTTCAGCACCGCCGGAACCTGTTCCGCCACCACTACCAGTGCCACTGCCAGAACCTGTTCCGCCACCGCTACCAGTGCCACCACCAGAGCCTGTTCCACCACCGCTGCCAGTACCACCGCCAGAACCTGTTCCGCCACCGCTGCCAGTGCCACCGCCAGAACCTGTTCCGCCACCGCTACCAGAGCCGCTGCCGGAACCTGAACCAGTGCCCGAGTTATTCCCCGTACCACTACCAGTATTGCTGGAGTATGTGTCCACTACAGACTTCCAGCTCTGCTCTTCAGCAATCACAGAGGTGGTTAACAGCCCGGCCTTATGAAAATCAGTGATCAGCTGTAAATTGACCCCTTGAACCACGGAGCGACCGTCTTGAGTTTGCGTTAATGCCAAATAAGTTTCATCGGCATAAGCGGCTTCTAAGGTATCGCTTTGATTGTGATAGCCAAAACCTCGCAGGGTAAAAGTATCGTCGAACTGATGGGCTAAGCCGAGCTGGAAGGTATGTGAATCGTAATCGTCGGTGCGCTCATACTTAAGTTTGCCACTGCCAGTTCCATCACGGGCAGGTTTGCCCCATTCGCCATTACGCAGTGCCGCGTTGGCAATCAGTTGGGTCTTATCCGATAACCAGTAACTACCTTGGGCATAAACGTTGGTGACTTCTTTATCTGAGTTGGCACGCAGTTCACCGTCTTGATATTTGGTCGGCTCGAAATCGTTCGACATCGGGAAACCATCGGTCTGTTGACGGCTAACACTCACTAATCCCTGCCAATCATCACCCGAACCTGCGGCGCTGATGTCGCCATTAAAGGTATTGTCTTTACCCGCTTCTACACGTCCAGACAAGGCGGGCGCAGTGCTGCCTTGCTTAGTAATAATATTGATCACCCCGCCGGCACCGCTTGGGCCGTACAGCACTGAAGTCGGGCCGACCGACACTTCAACCGAGGCAATTTGGCTGGTTGGGATCACGCTTGGGTCGAACTGCCCATCGTCGGCACTGCTCATGGGCACGCCGTTTACCAACAGAGTGACATGGCGGGTCTTAAAACCACGGATATCGACCCTAGGGGTGCCATCACCACCCACACGGATATAAACCCCGGGCACATTCTTCAGCACTTGGTCTAATGTCTGCGCACCCAAAGCACGGATTTCGGCCTCATTGATGCTCCAATGAGTGGTCGCCAATTGCTCCGCATCGGCGCCGTCGCCATGGACTACAATCACTTCATTCACATTTAGCAGGGGATCGCGGGCGATTTCATCGGCGTGAGCAGTTAAACTGAGCCCAATCGCTAACGCTAAGGACGACACTCTAAAAATCGTTTGTCTGGTAATCATATTATTGTTGTCATAGAGGAAATTTAAGATGTGCTCCCTATTGTGGTCTTAGATAATTCCGTCTCAACCAAAAAAAATTAAAAACCAACCCAGATCGACTAATTACGGCAAATGGAACACGCCTTTAGTCACAAAGAGACAAAATGTCCAACACTGCCAACGGTATCGACAAAAAGACCCATCTTGGTCACATTTTTTTGCGTCTTAAAATGAGACTATGGTAAAAGTCACACACTCATGGCTTGCTTCTTGACACTGACGGCCTCGGCCTTTAATTTGAGCGAAAGATTCTTATTTACACGCTCTAATCAACTTGGTGTAAATGACTTTAAAAAGAATGCATTAACCTAGTTCATATTCACCGCTGAGAACCGGAACTTCAGCCACTACCTTCATTCCGTTATCTTTGGAGTTTTACTTGCCTGCTCATGCCCTGTCTGAAGACCTTAAGTCTCTCATCGACAAACTCATTCAAATGAAACAGGTTCCAGCGTCGGAGCCGATAGTGCAGCTATCTTTAACGACTGTCTCTATTCCTTTGATTTCATGGTTGGCATCACAAACTCAGTATCCACGCATCTACTGGCATGGGCGTGACAAAATTGAAGAAGTTGCAGCCATAGGTGCTTGTAAAGACATAAAATTTGAAACTGGCGTCCAGGATAACGAGCTGGCCAGTGTTTACGAACGGCAACGTGTTTTATCTAGCAATCCAGACATTCGATACTATGGCGGTGTAGCCTTTGACCGCAGCATTGAATCTTGGCCTGAGTTTGGTAATAGCCGATTTGTACTACCCAGAATCGAGTTTAGACGCAGTGCGGATCAGTTTAGTTTGCGGGTAAATCTTAATTTTGCCGATAACAATCCTATCGATGAGATCGACCTTGCGATTGCCGCTATTGAAGCGGTTATGCCAGCACGCCCCTTGGCGCCACCCAATAAACTCACCCTAGTGAGCCGCCAAGATATTCCGGACTTTCCTCGTTGGAAAACCTTAGTCGAACAAGTCGTTGAGCCTGAATTTAATCAAGATACGCCCAAGGTCGTTCTCTCACGTTTGACAGAGCTTAAGGTTAACGAGCAAGTTGATCCTTGGATGGTATTAGCCTGCTGGCAAGGCCGTAACCCCAACAGCTTTCAATTTGGATTCCAATTTAGCCCTGAGCGTACTTATATCTCCTGCTCCCCAGAGCGCTTATTTCGTCGTCGTCGGCAACAATTGTTTACCGAGGCATTAGCGGGCACGACAGTTCGCGGATTAAATAAAGAAGAAGATGTGGCGCTAGCCAATGCGCTGCTGGAAGACAATAAAAATAGTGTTGAAAATCAGCTTGTTCGCCGTCACATAGTCAATATGCTCACGCCTTTGAGTCAGTATGTCGGTGCAGAAGAAGCGGCCACAATCTTTAAGTTAAATCATATTCAGCATCTGCACCGCGCTATTCGTGCCGAGTTAAAGCCCGGCGTGAACGATTTTCAGCTGTTACAAGCACTGCATCCTACACCCGCGGTGGGAGGCCTCCCTAGAGAATCTGCAATGAAGTTCATTCGCCAGCGGGAAGGCTATATGCGAGGCTGGTACGCTGGCGCTTGCGGATATTTTAATCAAGATGAGAGTGAGTTTTCAGTCGCCATCCGCAGTGCATTGATTGAGCCAGGTAAAATTAATCTGTTTGCCGGTGCGGGCATTATTGCAGGTTCAGATCCCGAGGCTGAGTGGCAAGAGCTAGAGAATAAACTTGCAACGATAATGTCGATTCTGATTGAGCTATAAACATTTAACACTGATGCCGAAACATTAAAACCCCTTTGCTTTGGTCTCAGTGTAAAGCCTATCCTGCTCACCGGAGTCAATGATTTTTTTATGTTCAATATCAAAATGTTGCTTTAGCATTTGTCCTTTTTCGGTATTGGCAAAGGCAAAAAAAGTTTCTGCATTTAACACTCCTTGGATAATCACAAACGTTTGTGGCGCCCTCAGTTCAGGAATGAGCGCCTCCATATTCTTTTTGTAATCCAGTACTGCATCGATTCGTCCCGCATTTACACTATTGAGCATACTCAGCATGTCGCTACTTTCTTCGTAAAACATCGGTATGGAAGTCAGCATATTGTAACGATAGGCCAGCATGGCTTGGACTCGCTTATGGGATAAACTCTCCATCCCTGCCCAAGTTGCTGCAATTTGAGGCGTTACTGCGGCATCAATTGAATCAAGCTCAACGGCATTTTCACTCAGTAGGCTATTTTTCACATCGCCTTTGTACACGCTGAGAACCATATCGACCCGTCCACTTTCAATCAAATATAAGGTACGAGCAAAAGGCATAAACTGCACATCGACCTGCCATTCCGGTGATGGAAAGACACGCCTGAGGAGATCAAAGTAGTAACCCGTCTCATCAGGATTAGCAAAACCTTCCCAAGAGGCTGTGACAAGATGCACCACGACCGGCTTATTGGGAGTCGCGAAAGCACAGAAACTCAATAAGCTAACACACAAGGCGGCAAGAAATAATCTCATCGGTTTCTCCTAACATTTCTTAGAAAGTGTAGGACAATTTCGATCCCTATGCCTTAGGTTTGCGCAGTATTCGCGGCTAAATTGCTTGAAATATAAACCGTAAGCTTGCATCTTCAAACATGGTCACTATAATGGCGGCCCGATTTCAGCACGCTGGAACGGGATAAAATAACAGCAGACGATTTAGCGGGTTCCCTCACCCCGCCCTACACAACTAAAAAGGCCACATATGTTAATGTTAACCCCTGCGCAGCTTCGCCGCGCACTCCTGCTATTAGTGGGATTTCACATACTGATTATTTGCCTAAGCAACTACTTGGTACAACTGCCGTTTCAATTGTTTGGTTATCACACCACTTGGGGCGCGTTTAGTTTTCCTTTTGTTTACCTTGCAACCGATCTAACGGTGCGCATTTTTGGACAAACACCCGCTCGAAGCATCATCCTCAAGGCCATGGTGCCCGCACTGATGATTTCCTATGTTATGGGAGTCGTATTCCATCAGGGTAGCTTCCAAGGGATGGACTCCTTAAGCCAATGGAACACCTTTGTGTTTCGTATTGCGTTTGCCAGCTTTGCGGCTTATTTGATTGGTCAGCTGATGGATATCACTGTATTCGCCCGTCTGCGCCAGAGCCGTTCATGGTGGGTCGCGCCTGCGGCATCAACGATTGTTGGTAATTTAGTCGATACCTTAGTGTTCTTCAGCATCGCTTTTTATGCTTCAACAGACAGCTTTATGGCCGCCAACTGGCCTGAAATTGCCACTGTCGATTACAGCTTTAAATTGCTTGTTAGCCTAGGGCTATTCTTACCCGCCTACGGTGTGCTACTGAAAGTGTTACAAGACAAGATATTGCAAACCAGCCCACAAAAATCATTTTCCTGATTAACTCAACTGGCCAGACCTGTTATAATTTGAACAGTTTTTATTCGGCCCCAATGCGCTTGATACGCTATTGGGGCTGATTTTTGTGAGAGAAAATTATGTATTCAATTGAAATCAAAGCAATCACAACTCTGACTCCCGAGTTAGCCATACAACTCATCGAACTAAGTAAGCAAATTCCTGAGCTCGACCGTCCATTGACGCCAGACACCTTAACGGCACGGCTTTCAGGCAAGACTTGCTTGATTCTCCTAGCCTATGTGGAAGGCGAACTGGCGGGGTTCAAGCTGGGATATGAACAGGAAAAAGGGATTTTTTACAGTTGGTTAGGTGGCGTTGCGACAGACTTTAGACGTTTAGGATTAGCACAAAGCCTACTTGAATACCAAGAGAAATGGGCCAGCCTCCAAGGCTATAACCATATTCAGGTTAAAACCATGAATCGTTTCCCTGCAATGCTCAATCTGTTGATTAGAAACCAATATTTAATTACCGAGCTAAATGCCGATCCTCAGAGTTTGATCAACCATAAATTACATTTAAGCAAGTCTATTGTGGCTGCATAAATATACCATAGATAAAAATATGCATTTTTTTGCAATAAATAGCTTGCAAACACAATTGAGAATGATTATCGTTAACTTGCGTTCCAAAACTCATCTTTAACACCGATGACTGGTAATCTGACGTTGTTAAAGTGCTCCTGAGTTTGCAAGCACGACATTGCTCACACACTCTTTTGTGGCCGGATTCATCATCCGGCTTTTTTTTGCTTGTTATTCAGTGAATCAATCTGATAGCGTTTTATGCAGAGTCGCTTCTAAGATGACATTTCGGTGCTTTGGCCAGAAAAATGTAAGCCATCGTAAAGGTTGTTTTGTTGATCTTCCTTAGCCTCGTGATACAAGCCAATGGTGAAGATTGAGCCTTTACCTAATACAGAGCTCACCTCTATGGTGCCACCGATGCGCTTAATAATACCGTAGCTGAGCGACAGCCCAAGACCAGTGCCATCTTTACGCGTGGTATAGAAAGGATCAAAAATCCGCCCCAATTGCTCAGGCTCAATCCCAGACCCTTCGTCTTCAACCTCGATTTTGACGCCAATCGGCATATCTTGCTGCACCCAATCATAAGTGCGAACCCAAATGCGTCCCTTACCATCCATCGCATGGGCTGCGTTCACCACAAGGTTAATCAGTACTTGCAGTAACTGCGGGCGATTGACCTGAACAGGGCAACTGGCGTTCAGTTCCGTTATCAGCACAACTTCTTGCTTTTGAATTGAATGCCGCACTAATACCAGCATTTCCTCAATGATCGGCGTGATAGGATGCATCTCTAAGGGAGCGTTAAACTCTCCCGGGCGACTATATTGCAGTAGGCTACGGATAATAGTGCTTATACGACCAACCTGCTGAATAACTAGATCAATTTCTTCTTTTACGACGTCGGCATTATCACCCAGCTCATAGCGCAGTAACTCCATATTGCCGAGGATAACAGCGGTCGGATTATTGATTTCGTGTGCAATACCAGCGGTTAACTCTCCTAGAGCGGTCAACTTTTCATTAGTCACTAACTGCTGGCGTGTCTCATTGAGTAAAGCGACGTTACGCTGTAGCTCTAAGGTCTTATCTTGCAGGCTACGAGTACGCTCTTCGACCTTCATTTCGAGCTGTTCGGCAGCGGCCTGAATTTGCGCGTTGCGCCGCTGCAATAGGTCGAGCATACGGTCGAACTGCTCGGCAAGATTCGACAACTCGTTATCCCTATCTAACCCCAAGGCACCAATACGCACATTGCGTCCAGACTGCACCGCTTGCACCACATGGTGAATCCGCTCAATCGGCTGCAATAAACTGTAGGCACCGCGGTAAACCAGCAATCCAGAAATAAGCAGCACTAACATCAGAATGGTACCTAACTCAATGATATTAAGCAGGTAGTTATGAATAAAAGGTGACTCCGAAAAACCGGTGTAAATCATCCCAATTCGTTGTCCACGGACATCTTCTAACGGCGCATAGGCAGAAATAAACCAATCATTGTACACAAACGCCCTATCGACCCATAACTCTCCGTGATTTAACACTTTTTCTCGCACTTCCTCCGAGACCAAACTCCCCAGTGCACGCCCTTGGGATTCATTCGGCTGTGGAAAAAAATGCAAAGGAACGTTAGTCGATACCCGAATATTATCGAGAAAAATCGTCACAGTACCAATTGAACGTTCGGGCAAGGTACCCTTGTCGTAGACAAGATCGCGGATATGATCAACGATGCGGGTGTCGCGGTTAAATAACACCCCGCCGTCGAGATACCATGCCACTTTGCCTTCAGTATCGGGGATCGGCAACAAGCTACGGCTGAGCAAACCACGGTCCTCAACTTGCTTATTGGGACTTTGTGCCCGCAAGGTCGCTAACAGTGGAATACTCGCTCTTTGCGCTAAATCAGGGTCAATCCGCGCCAAACGTTCACGAGATAACACCATCAGTCCCGAATAAGGCAACATTCCACCCATTTTCGGTAAAATCTGTCGTAAATCAGGATCCGCCGCCGCTTCAGCCACACTGACCAGCCGCAAAAAGTCTAAATCGAGTTGCTGCTTTTGCTCATCAAGAAAACTATCTATGCTCGTCCTATGATCTAATGCACCACTGAGGATCGGCCTAAAATCATTCTGGAATGTCCATGAGGTCATCACTCTTTCTAGCTGTTTTTCTTGGCGAACTTGCACCTGTTGCAGGGTGTTTTCAGCCACAGCCAAATCGGCTTTGACCTTCATAAACAGTTGCTTGCCTGTGTAGCTGATATTCCAGTAAATCGTGATAAACACTAAACTCACCAAAGTGAGCAAAATCGGCAGCAATGTGAGGATCAAAATGCGATAACGCACTTTAGCCTGCATTTGCTGCCAACTAACTCCAAAAAAGTGAGTAAAAAAAGACACTTAAAACTCCTGCTCGTCGCTAACGTCAAACCACTCTTTATATTTGCGATCTAAGGTCTTGCGGGAAACCCCTAAGTCCCGAGCAGCCGCAGATTTATTACCAGAATGCAGATCGACCACACTCGTCACATGGTGTTTTTCCACATCTTTTAATGGCCAATCTAAAGGATAACCCTGCAAAGCCGAAGACTCGGTTTTAACCTGCTGCTTCCAGTACTCCGCTGGCGGTTTGCCGAGCAGAATACAGCGCTCAATCATATTACGCAGTTCGCGGATATTACCCGGCCATTCATGTTGTTGCAGCTTTACCATGTCTTCATGACTCCACACCACTTCACGCACGCCTAATTCAGCAGCCAATTGGCGGGTAAAATGGTGGGTCAATTCGACCACATCTTCCGGACGCTCACGCAGCGGAGGAATAAAAATATCCAGCACATTCAGTCGATAATAAAGATCGCGACGGAAGTTCCCCGCTTCGACTTCATCCATCAGAGTACGGTTAGTTGCCGCAATCACCCGGACATCAATATTGACTTCCTTCTCACTGCCCACGGGGCGAATCGCCTTCTGCTCCAGCACCCTTAACAACGCTGTTTGCATTTTGAGCGGCATCTCGCCAATTTCATCGAGGAAAATCGTACCGCCGGAGGCAAAACTAAATAGGCCTTCACGGTTACCTTTAGCACCAGTAAACGCCCCTGCCGTATGACCAAAGAGTTCACTCTCAAGTAGTTCTGGGGCTATCGAGCCACAGTTAACTGGCACGAAGGGCCCTTGGCGACCGCTGAGTAAATGTAATTGGCGCGCAACTAACTCTTTACCCGTGCCCGATTCGCCTTGAATTAATACCACGGCATTGGTCGGTGCCACGCGCTCTATCACTTGCTTCACCGACTTCATGGCGTCGCTACTCCCTATGATGGTAGAGGAATAGCCGATAGAGACTTCGCGACGCAACATCAAGTTTTCACGGCGCAGCAATCGGCGTTCAATACAACGGTCAACCGCCGACATCATCTGCTCGAGATGGAATGGCTTCATAATGAAATCTGAGGCACCTGCTCGCAGCGCTTTAATCGCCACCTCTAAATCCGCATAGCCGGTCATAAAGATTACATCGGAACGTCGACCTTGCTCATCTAAGGCTTCGTGCCACTCGATACCCGAACGACCGGGTAAGCGGATATCGACAATCAGCAAGTCGAAATGGCAGCGGCTACGTAACTGCTCAGCATCTTCAATACTGCCCGCCGTTTCGACTAAGGCGAATTTCTTCGAGAGCGCCTTATTCAAAAAGCTACGCATCCCCGGCTCGTCATCGACGATCAGGACTGAAACAGCGGAAGGAAGGGGCTTGAGGTTATTATCTATCTGGCTCATAGTGCTCACGTCTGGACATTTTGACTCAATTGCGACCAATTCTAGCATTGAAACTAGACGAATAGGTCACTATGAACCATCAGAAGCATGCGCTGGGACAATTTGTCTGTAAACTATTTGCTGAGCCTGGGATCGAGCTCACAATTTAGATCATGCTGTGAAGGTAAATGCACCATTATTGGTTTGGCATCCTATTTGCTTTCCATCGAACGCATTACAATTTACGGAATCTCCCACTCAGTAGGCAATTGAGTCGGACCCCTATTTTTCGCCAAGGAGTATCCATGCTAAACGTGAAATCCCACATGAAATCTTTACTAGGCTTAGTTGTTGCAGCCAGTATGCTCACAGTGTTACCCGCTCAATCGGCTGAAGTGATTAAATTAGCCACCACGACCAGTACTGAAAACTCTGGTCTGTTACAAGAATTACTGCCTAAGTTTGAAAGTGCAACAGGCTATAAAGTACAAGTTATCGCCACTGGTACAGGTAAAGCACTGAAACTAGGTGAGCAAGGCGATGTAGATTTAGTGATGACCCACGCACCAAGCGCTGAAGCAAAATTTGTTGCCGATGGTTTTGGTGTTGAGCCACGTGGCATTATGGAAAACGATTTCGTCGTATTAGGCCCTAAAAACGACCCTGCCAAACTGCGTGAAAGCAAAACCGCTGAAGAAGCCTTCGCTAAAATCGCCAAATCTGGCTTACCTTTCTTATCTCGTGGTGACAACTCTGGCACTCACATCAAAGAGCTAGAAGTATGGAAAGCCGCAGGCGTGACTCCTGACTTCAAAGGTTACACTTCAGTCGGTCAAGGCATGGGTAAAACCCTGCTGATGGCAAACGAATTACAAGGTTACACTCTATCTGACCGTGGTACTTTCGTAGCGTACAAAACGAAGTTGGACTTAGGTGTGGATTTTGATGGTGGAAAAACCCTAGCGAACCCATACCAAGTGATTCTGATCAACCCAGCGAAATACCCAGATCTGAACCACAAAGGCGCAAAAGCCTTCAGTGACTGGCTGATCAGCAAAGAAGGTCAAAGCATGATCAACAACTTCAAAGTTGAAGGCGAGCAACTGTTCAAGGCAACCTATAGCGAATGAACGAAGGCTGGCTAGCACTGTTACAGCAGGCGTTAAGCCTGCTGTTTTCATTGGACCCCGACGTTTGGTCCATCATTTCTGTCTCGTTTTCGGTTTCGTTCGCGGCACTTCTCATTACCTTAGTCCCGTCGATGGTGCTCGGTTTTGTGTTGGCGTTTGCCTATTTCCCTGGAAAGTGGTTTGTCACCAACTTAGTGCAGACACTGCAATCGATTCCCACCGTAGTGATCGGCCTTCTGGTGTACCTCATCTTGACCCGCAACGGCCCGCTTGGGGATTTAAAGTGGTTGTTTACTCAAGAGGGGATGATCCTCGGCCAAATGCTGATTTGCGCCCCCGTGATGATCGCCATGAGCCAAGCGGCCTTCACTAGTGTCGATCGCCGCGCATGGGAAACCTCACGCACCTTAGGCGCCTCTTGGATAAGCGCCGTCTGGACAGTATGTCGCGAGCTACGTATGCCATTATTACTGGCGATTGTCGCAGCCTTTAGCCGTATTCTCACCGAAGTCGGCTGTTCGATGATGGTGGGCGGAAACATTTTAAACGTAACACGTAATATCCCGACGGCTATCGCACTGGAAACCAGTAAAGGTGATTTCGCCCAAGCTATCGCCCTCGGATTAGTGCTGCTAATCTTGGCCTTGATCCTAAACTTTGCCTTAGGTAGTTTACGCGGCAAAGAAACGCCAAGGAGCCATTAACTTATGACCCAAGCCAAACTGATTGCCCGTGACTTGGAAATGTCCTTTGGCCCGCGCTTATTATTCAAAGCCCATAGCCTCGAGTTATGCCAAGGGAACGTTATTTATTTGCAGGGTGACAACGGCTCGGGCAAGTCGACCCTAATGAAGATCCTCGCGGGTCTACAGACGCCATCTCAGGGTAACATTGAGTTGAGCGGCTTTAAAAAAGATGGATGGTGGAAACGTAACCCTTTGCTTGGAAAGGCCATTTATCTCCACCAGCACCCCTATCTATTCGATGGCACAGTCAATTACAATCTGACTTACGGTTTACCTTTTGCTGCCTCAAAAACCGAAGCCAAACGTAGAATTGGTCAAGCAATTGAGATGGCTCAACTAGGCTCGCTATTGCAAGCCAGAGCCAGCAATTTATCCGGCGGCGAAAGACAACGCCTCGCTATCGCCCGCGCTTGGATATTGCAGCCAAAGTTACTGATGCTCGATGAGCCGACCTCCAATATGGATAAGGACTCCCAAGCCTTAGTGCTGCAAATGATCCAACAGCTCAAACAGCAAGGGACGGGAATGCTGCTAAGCAGCCACCAAAACTGTGCGCTCACCGCCATTTGCGAGCAGCAGTGGCACATTGCTGACCAACAGGTGATAACCTCCCATCAGCAAACGCACACAAACTCCACACAGGGATCTTTATATGTCGTTGCAAATTGATGCGGTTATTCTTGCCGGTGGTATGGCACGCCGTATGGGCGGGGACGATAAAGGCCTCGTCGAGCTAAACGGCAAGGCCATGATAGAACACACTATCGAACGGATAAAACCTCAGGTTAAGGAGATCCTGATCAACGCAAATCGTAACCAAACACGCTATGCTGAGTTCGGTTTTACGGTGTTGAGTGATGAGCATACAGGGTTTCTCGGCCCCTTGGCGGGCATGATCACCGCTATGGGTCACACTCAAGCAGACTATCTGCTCGTGGTGCCCTGCGATTGTCCACTGCTGCCGCGGGATTTAGTCGCCCGCTTATTAACCGCCATTGAGGCAAACGATGCTGAACTTGCCGTGGCCAGCGATGGGGAACGTGAGCAGCCGGTGGTGATGTTATTAAAGCCGAGCCTGCGCGAGTCGATGACCGCCTTTCTCGAAGCGGGTGAGCGTAAAATTGATTTTTGGTATGCCAAACATCGCTTTGCGGTGGCGGCCTTTGCCGATCAACCCAATGCCTTCGTCAATGTGAACACGCCAGAACAAAAACAACGACTGGCAGCAGAGATAAACCAAAGCTAAGGCTTCAAATTTCCTAGATTAGAGGTGCAAATGAGTACTCCCTTCGTCAATCCGCTATCTATTCCCGTTCTCGGATTTTGTGCCTATAGCGGCACGGGGAAAACCACCCTACTCAAGCAATTGATCCCCGAATTAAATCAGCGCGGCCTGCGTCTGGCGGTGATCAAACATGCTCACCACAATTTCGATGTCGATATTCCCGGTAAAGACAGTTACGAGATGCGCAAAGCCGGCGCGCGGCAAATGCTAGTCGCCTCCCATGTGCGTTGGGCGCTAATGACCGAAGATGCCCGCGATGGCGACCCAGAGTTAGTCCACCTACTCAAACAAATTGAAGCCGATAAAGTCGATATCGTCTTAGTCGAAGGCTTTAAAAAACTCACGCTACCGAAAATTGAGCTGCACCGCGCCGCCCACGGTAAGCCGTTTATCTATACCCAAGACGACAATATTCTCGCCATCGCTTGCTGTGATGACACCGAGCTACCGAGCGAGCTAAGAAGACTCGACCTTAACAATGTCGCGCAAATCGCTGACTTTGTGATGGAATATGCCAATAGCTGGCAAGCCCCTAACCCCGCATTACCGATCGCAACTGTCGATGCCTGCACCTTGGGCAGCGATAAAAACCTGAGCGTGAGCCAAGGGTTAGCGCAGATTTTATCCCATGTCACGCCGGTCACTGAGGTGGAAGACATAGGCTTAGACGATTTAGATAATCGCGTGCTCGCCCGCGACAGCATTTCGCCCGTGGATGTACCGCAGCAAACCAACTCGGCGATGGATGGTTATGCCTTCGCCTATCAAGATCCGCTGCCTGCAAGCTTCACCTTAGTTGGTGAAGTCCTCGCCGGACATCAATATTCGGGCACACTCAAAGCGGGTGAAACCGTGCGCATTATGACCGGGGCCCCCGTGCCCGCTGGCGCCGATACTGTTCAACCTCGTGAGCTAGCTAACGAGGCCAATGCCAAGGTCAGTTTTGAAGGCCGCATTCAGCAGGGCCAACACGTTCGCCTTGCGGGTGAAGACATTGGCCAAGGCCAAGTCGCACTCACACAGGCCACGCGCCTAAGCGCCGCCGAGCAAGGCTTATTAGCCTCCCTCGGCCTTAACCGTGTGACGGTTTATCGCCGTCCAACAGTAGCCGTGTTTTCAACTGGGGATGAAGTCAGCCAACCCGGCGAAGCACTGAATCCAAACTGTATTTATGACTCAAACCGTTACACCATCAAAGCGATGGCAAAACGTTTAGGTTGTGACGTCATTGACTTAGGCATTATCGAAGACTCCGAAAGCGCTCTCGAAGCCACCTTAACTAAGGCTGCGGCGCAGGCCGATGTGGTGATTAGCTCTGGCGGGGTTTCCGTTGGCGATGCCGACTACATCAAGGCCGTGCTGGCACGCCTTGGCAATATCGACTTCTGGCGGATCAATATGCGCCCCGGTCGCCCACTCGCCTTTGGTAAGGTCGGCGATAGCCTATTCTTCGGCTTGCCCGGCAATCCGGTGGCGGTGATGGTGTCGTTCCTGCAATTTGTGCAACCTGCACTGCGTAAGCTCGCTGGTGAAACTCACTGGCAGGCGCCATTATTCCCAGCGATTACCGATGAAACCCTGCGTAGCCGCACGGGCCGCACTGAGTTTATCCGAGGAATTTATCGCCTAGGTAATGATGGCAGGCTGCACGTGACCAGCACTGGCAACCAAGGTTCAGGCATGCTCAGCTCAATGGTCAAAGGCAATTGCCTTATCATCATTGGAGATGATGCTGAGGTGGTGAATGCGGGTGAAACCGTGTTTATTCAACCTTTTGCCGATCTTCTATAAGAGCCACTGAGTCCCTATGAGCCAACTTGTGGATGCCTTTGGCCGTCAGGTCGAATATTTACGACTCTCAGTGACAGATCGCTGCGACTTCCGTTGTGTCTACTGCATGACGGAAGATCCCTGCTTCTTGCCCAAGGACCATGTACTGCACCTCGAAGAGTTGGCTTGGATTGCCCAAGCCTTTACTGAACTGGGGGTGACTAAAATTCGCCTCACAGGCGGCGAACCGCTAGTGCGTAGCGATTGCGATCAACTGGTGCACTTACTGGGCAAGCTTCCAGGGCTCAAAGATTTATCGATGACCACCAATGGTTCCAGACTCAGTAAGTTTGCCAAGCCGATGTTTGATGCGGGACTTAAGCGCTTAAACATCAGCCTAGATACCCTTAACCCCGAGCTCTTTACCCAACTGACGCGCAACGGCAAATTAGCACGTGTTATCGAAGGGATTGATGCGGCCATCGCCGCAGGTTTTGAGCGGATTAAAATCAATGCGGTGATCCTTAAACAGCAAAACGATCATGAAGTGATTGATCTGGTTAATTTTTGTCGTGACCGTAAGTTAGATATCGCCTTTATTGAAGAAATGCCGCTGGGTGAAATGGACGAGCGTAAAGACGCGCGTCATTGCAGCAGTGATGAAGTTAAGGCCATGATTAACGAGCATTATCCCCTGCTGCTTTCTAATAAACGCACAGGCGGCCCCGCGCGTTACTACACCATGGCGGATAGTCCGATTCACATCGGGTTTATCTCACCCCATAGCCACAATTTTTGCCACGAATGTAATAGAGTGCGCGTAACCGTAGAAGGGCAATTATTACTCTGTCTAGGTAATGAACACTCCATTGATTTAAAAAGCATTGTGCGAGAATACCCCGGGGACATTGAGTGCCTTAAAACCGCGATTCTCCAAGGTATTAAGCTCAAACCTAAGCAACATGTTTTCGATAATAACGGCGTGCAAATCCTGCGCTTTATGAATAGCACTGGCGGTTAACCCCTCTAACCTAGGGCTAGCATCTCTATTTTGCCGTGATACACTCAAGGCATCAGTCCCTTTTTTGTGTCACTCTTGCCATGGCGCTTACTCGTAAACAGTGGAATAACATCATTATTCTTGCCTGCATTTTTATCATTGCGGTGCTGACGTTTATGGACAAGAAAACCCATAATGTGCCGAGTGAGGCCCAACTATTATTTGATGACAATGCCCCGCTGGCACAGTTGCAGCTAGATGGTGTGTGGTTGCATAAGCAAGCCTCGGGTTGGGAGTGCGATCCGCTGGTGCTCAACTGCACGCAATGGGTCAAGGCTTGGCAAGGCCTAAGAGTCTCGCCACTCAGCGAGGCACCACAGCCCACGGGCAAGCCGCAGGAATTGGTGATCCAAATTGCCGAGATCCGCCAATCGCAACGTTGGATTTATTTCCCCGAGGACGGTGTGCTCAAGTCACCCGCTGGCAACTGGTACTTAGTGCCCCCCAGCCTAAGGGCAGATTTACAGCCTATCCTCGATGCCAAATCCACCAGCTAATTTATTACCTAAAAGAACTCAATCATGCCGGAATTACCAGAAGTCGAAGTCACCCGTCAGGGCATAGCCCCACATCTTGTCGAACAAACCGTGGTTGACCTCGTAATCCGTAACGCCTCACTGCGTTGGCCCGTTCCCGAACTTGCCAAACAGATCATCGGCCAAACCATACGCCAAGTGCGCCGCCGCGCTAAATATCTGTTAATCGATACCGATGCTGGCACCAGCATAGTGCATTTGGGAATGTCGGGGAGTTTGCGGATCCTGCCCCATGACACGCCAGTAGAGAAGCACGACCATATCGATCTCGTTCTCGCCAATGGCCGTATTCTGCGCTTTAACGATCCAAGACGTTTCGGCGCTTGGTTATGGTGCCAATTGCCTGAGGAAGCCCATCCACTACTGGAAAAACTCGGGCCAGAACCTCTGACCGATGCCTTTAACGTCAATCAGTTAGCTGCCGCGCTGGCGGGCAAGAAGAAGGCCATCAAACTCTGCCTGATGGATAACCATATTGTGGTGGGTGTGGGAAATATTTACGCCAACGAAGCCCTGTTTGCCGCACGAATACACCCCGAGGCAGAAGCTGGCAAGATAGATATTGAACGCTTAACGCTACTGGTTGCCGAGGTCAAACAAATCCTCGCCCACGCCATCAAGCAGGGCGGCACCACGCTTAAGGACTTCACCAATGCCGAGGGTAAACCCGGCTATTTCGCGCAGAAGCTGCATGTTTACGGCCGCGGCAGCGAAACCTGCACTCAGTGCGGCAATCTACTCAGCGAAATTCGCCTTGGTCAACGCACCACAGTATTTTGCGGTATCTGCCAGACGCGTTAATCTCGCCGATAAAAATGCCTGCAATCGCAGGCATTTTTAGCTTCTTCGATATGGTTTTTGATTACTCTTTTAACCAACGGCCAGGATGGTCGGTAAAGTAACGGTACTCAAGCTCTGGCGCTTGGCACTGAGGCTTAAGCTCTGACGCGGATAACAAAATCCATTCGTCACGGTGAGCAATCCCCATGCTCTTACCGCCTTTGATATCGAAGCAACTCAGCTCAGCACCGCTAGGCACTAACACATAACGCTGTTTGTTCTCCTGCATCCATTGCCACGCGTTACGCTCCTGTTCTTCTACTGGCGCGAGATAACTAAAGTGCGTCACACTCATGGGCGAGAACAGAATAAATTGCTCTTTAAAGTTTACTAAACCAAGTTCGGCATCCTCACCTATCACCTCGGCGGTGTGTAGCATCAGGCTTCTGGGGGTGCGCATTTCATCGAGCATAGCGTAACCCCAAGTGCTCACCAGCACCCAGCCCAAGGCTGAAACTAGCCCCACCTTGACCAGGGCAAACTGACGACGCGCCAGCCACAGCAAGGCACACCAAAGCACCCCGAGCAAAATAAATAAGTAACCAATGCCAGTGAGATCATCGGTATAGTCCGCCAGCGCTTTGACAAGTGCAGGATGATGGATAAATGCCAGCACACCGGCCACTAACACGAGCGCGCCCAAGAACCACAGCACACCAGTGACTAGTTTTTCAAACCAAGCTTTGGGTGAAACACCCGTTAATACCGCCGACGCCGCGAGGGCCAACATAGGTAATGCGGGCAGAATATACACGTTGCGCTTGCCCGGGCTGATACTGAAAAACAGCACCACGAGCCCGACCCAAATCAGCAGAATCGCAATGGTAGGATCGGCTTTTACCTTTTGCAGCCACTGTTTCCAATAGGCGACCACCAGCAACGAAATCGGGAACCACATCCAAGGGATCACGCTCAGCACGAAGAAATACCAAGGCTTGATATGGTGCCAAGCATTGACGTAACGCTCGCCCGTTTGCTTAAACAAAATATTATTTTGATAGGCCACCATCTCGGGCGTGCCATGGGCTTGAACCGTCATCACCATTGGCACTAACCAACAGGCAATCACGGCCAACATGGCCAAAGGCCCCGCGAGGCAAAGCCAAGTTAAGCGGCCCTCGAAACGGGTCTTATCTTTGAAGGCGTAAATCCCAATCGGAATGAGCAACAACAAGGGCAAGAAACCAACCCCCTTAGTGATCACCCCAAGCCCCATAAATGCCCAGCCAATAAAATACCAATGCCACTTAGGCCCAAGCATAAAATGCCTGATTAATCCGTAACATCCCACGGTTATCCAACACATCACCATGGCATCTATCTGGGCATTTTTCGCCTGCATCAAAAACTGCGGCACGATAAGGAGCAATAGTGCGGCGTTGCGGCCAACCCGTACATTCCACAATCTGGCACCCAGATCATAGACAAGGAATACAGTCAGCAAGCCGCAGAAAGCATTGGGGAGTAAGAAGGAGAGTTTTAACGACCCCGTGAGTTGATAAAACAGGGCAATCGCCCACATAAACACTGGCGGCTTATCGGGATAATATTCCCCGCCCCGGGTAGGAAATAACCATTGACCCGAGGCCACCATTTCCCGCGCGACCTCAACAAACCGCGGCTCGTCAGCAGGCCAAGGGGAACGAAAACCTATGCCAACCAGTAAGATCAGCAAACTCATCAACAGCAGCGGCCAGAGTACTTGGTAATAATCTTCGCTATTGAAACGACGATTCAATGCATCCATTCCTAATCCCTATTTAGTTTTCCAATTCATCCACCTGCTTACGCAGGCTAGAACGGTAAAGGTAAGCGCCGATAAGACTCGAGATAATAAACAGCCCGATACTGATCCCCAGTTGGTTATGATCAGATAAGCCAATGCCCGCGCCCGCAAAACTGAAAATCAGCATCTGCGGCAAATAACCCAGCACGCTGCCAAACATAAATCCCCCGCGGGGATATGTGTCGCCCCCGCAAACAGATTCGTCAGCAGATTACTGCCCACGGGCAACAAACGGATCATTAAGACTTTTAACCAAGTCCGATGAATGATCAGCGCCTCAAACTTTTGTAAACGATTGCCAAAACGTCGTTGCAGACTGCTTCGAATGGTTAATCTCGCGGTATAAAACGCCAGCACACAACCCAGCAATGCCGCTAAGGTGGAAAATAAGCCACCATAGATGCCACCGAGGGCAAAGCCGAATACAAAGGCGATCACCTGTCTCGGTCCTCCGACAGCGGTAAACAAGGCGCCAACCATCAGCAACACCGCCAGCGCATAGGCCCCTTGAGCGGCAATAAAATGTGCTACCCAATTGCTATCGGTTACATGCTCGAATAACCCTTGCTGGGCCGCAAACATTAACACCAGCAAAATAAAGACGATAAAAATCGCCTTATAGAGTCGCTTCATCTTAATCGTGCCAGCTGGTTTCGCTACGGGCGACCTTAGCGATTTTCGCCCTGCGACCGAGCCACATGACGCCCATGATGTCGACAATCCCGACCCAGACCCGATTCCAAGCGGTATATTTAGACACGCCAACTTGGCGATCCCTATGATTAACCACAGAAATAAACACTTCGCCCCCCATGCGGCGCACCAGTGCTGGGATATATCTGTGCATATGGTCGAAGTAAGGCATGCGCAGGAAGGTTTCGCGGGGGAAGAGTTTTAAGCCACATCCGGTATCGGGTACGCCATCGTGTAACAGTGCATCACGCACTTTATTCGCAAAGCGGGACTGGAATCGCTTCCACGCCGTGTCCTTGCGGTTTTTGCGATAACCGGCAATACAAAAATGTTCGGCATGAATTTGCGGCAATTGGGCCAACATGGCGGGAATATCCGCAGGGTCGTTTTGTCCATCGGCATCTAAGGTGACAATGTATTTACCGCGGGCATGTAAAACGCCAGTGGAGATAGCGGTACTTTGGCCCGTACTACGCTCGTGACGAATAGCTTTGGCATCGCATTGCATCACCTCGGCGGTGTGCATAACTTCACCAAAAGTGTCATCCTGACTACCGTCGTCGACAACAAGAATTTCAAACTCAGTCAACCCTTGCAGGGCTTGGCATATCTCTTTCATTAATGGGCCAATATTGCCCACTTCATCTTTGGCGGGGATCACGACTGAAATCACGTTAAGGCTCCAAGCTTAATAACCATGAGTACGGTAACATAGGATTGTGGCAAACAAAAATCTGCATTGATAGGATGTTATGAATTAAACGGAACGCGAGCCCAGCATTGTATACGGGTGAAAATCGAGAAAAGAGCACTTAATTTGGAACTGTGAATTTCATCGAAATGACATATTCTAATGCCGCAGAAAATGCTAGTTTGGGAAACAAAATGCCAAACTGTATAAAACCTATGAACATAGTTGTAGTTGGAATGGGCTATGTTGGCCTATCGAACGCGGTTTTACTCGCCCAGCAAAACCATGTAGTAGCGATTGATTTGATGCCCGAGCGCATCGCGTTAGTTAATGCGCGTAAACCAACGGTCGCCGACAGTCTGATTGAAGAATACCTGCAGCATAAAGCCTTAAATCTCAGTGCCACGAGCGACAAAAGCGTCGTTAAAGAAGCCGATTTTGTCATCATAGCCACTCCTACGGATTACGACCCACAAACCAACTACTTTAATACTCAGTCGGTCGAACGGGTGGCGAAGGAAGTGCTCGCCCTGAATCCTGACACCACCATTGTCATCAAATCGACTGTGCCAGTGGGTTTTACCGAAGGGCTGAGAAGTAAACTCAACAGTGACAATATCTTATTTTCGCCTGAGTTTTTGCGCGAAGGTAAGGCGCTTTACGATAACCTGCACCCCTCGCGGATCATAGTGGGTGAACGTTCCGAGCGCGCCCAAGCCTTTGCCGATCTGCTTGCTCGCGCCGCCATTAAGCAAGATATTCCGATTTTACTCACAGACAGCACTGAGGCCGAGGCGATTAAGTTGTTTGCCAACACTTTTTTAGCTATGCGCGTCGCCTACTTTAATGAGTTGGACACCTATGCGGAGAGTCGAGGGCTCAACACCCGTCAGATTATCGAAGGCGTATGCTTAGATCCGCGCATCGGCGATTACTATAACAATCCGTCCTTCGGTTATGGCGGTTACTGTCTTCCCAAGGACACTAAGCAATTGCTGGCCAACTATAACGATGTGCCTAACAATCTCATCAGCGCCATTGTCGATTCCAACACGACCCGCAAAGATTTTATCGCCAACGCGATTATCAGTAAGCAACCGAAGCGAGTGGGGATCTATCGCTTAATCATGAAATCCGACTCAGACAACTTCCGCGCCTCGGCGGTACAAGGTGTGATGAAACGCATTAAGGCAAAGGGCATCGAAGTCGTGGTCTATGAGCCAGTACTCAAGGAAGACGAGTTTTTTAACTCGAAGGTGATCCGCGATTTACACGAATTTAAAGCCATGTGCGATGTGATTATTTCTAACCGTATGGCCAATGAACTCGAAGATGTCGCCGCTAAGGTGTACACCCGGGATCTGTTCCATCACGACTAAGCGTCCAAAATATAAAGGTTTACTATGAAATACTTAGTCACAGGCGCCGCCGGATTTATCGGCGCTAAAGTCAGTGAGCGCCTCTGCGCACAGGGCCATGAGGTTGTCGGTATCGATAACCTCAATGACTATTATGATGTTGGGCTAAAGCTAGCCCGACTTGCACCGCTCGAGGCCTTATGCAATTTCCGTTTTATCAAACTGGACTTAGCAGACAGAGACGGCATAGCAGCATTGTTTGCAGAACAAGGTTTTCAACGAGTTATTCATCTCGCCGCACAGGCTGGGGTGCGCTACTCCCTCGATAATCCCCTCGCCTATGCAGATAGCAATTTAGTTGGGCATCTCACGATTTTAGAGGGCTGTCGCCACCATAAGATTGAGCATCTAGTCTATGCCTCTTCATCCTCTGTGTATGGTTTGAATCAAAAGATGCCATTTTCGACCGAGGACAGTGTCGATCATCCGATATCCCTGTATGCAGCGACCAAGAAAGCCAACGAGTTAATGTCGCACACTTACTCACATCTCTATCAGTTACCCACCACAGGCTTGCGCTTTTTTACCGTGTATGGCCCCTGGGGACGACCGGATATGGCCTTGTTTAAATTCACAAAAGCCATTCTCGCAGGCGACTCTATCGATGTGTATAACCATGGCGATCTCAGCCGTGATTTCACCTATATCGACGATATCGTTGAGGGCATCATCAGGGTACAAGACAAACCTCCTCGCCCCACACCGGACTGGCGTGTAGAAACTGGTACACCTGCTAATAGCAGCGCACCCTATCGCGTATTCAACATAGGCAATGGCAGCCCTGTGCAATTGCTGGATTTTATTACCGCACTCGAAAGTGCACTCGGCATTGAGGCGAAAAAGCAATTTTTACCCATGCAGCCCGGTGATGTGCATTCCACTTGGGCCGATACCGAAGACCTGTTCAAGGCGGTGGGTTATAAACCCCAAGTGGATATCAATACCGGGGTGGGCAGATTTGTCGAGTGGTACCGCACGTTTTATGCGAAGTAAGCTCTCTGAGAAAACAAAAAGGCCTGTTGATTAGCAGGCCTTTTTGTTGGATTAGCGCTTAAAAACGGTATTCAAAACTGCTGAAGAAAGTCGCATTAGTATCGTTTTCTTGTACATCAAATTCCGATCTCGATACTGTACCGCCCAGACTCCACATGCCCTTCCACACCGGCATACGGTAAGAAAGTTCCAGCATCAGTAAGTCTTCCTTCGGTGGCTGTGGCGCCCATGTGGTCGCCACGTTGATGCCGTCTTTATTCAACTTGGCATAACGCAGGAGCGAGGTAAAACCGCGGCTGTTATGGAACTGACCAACCAAACCAAACACAAAGACTTGGGCATCGCTATCATAGGTCGAACCTAAAGCTCTGCCGTAGTAACGCGCTCCACTGAGGTAAACAGGATCTTCATAGAAGCAGTTAGGCTTGCCATCACACTCGACAAAGGTATCCGAGTATTCCATGAATAGCTTGAACTGCTTACCCGATGTGCCGAAATGGGTATCTATCCCCCAAAGTGAGCCGCAATCGCTGCCGTTTTCACAGCTATGCTCAAGGTACAAACCAACGGGAATATCCTGCCAAGTGTCGGCATAACGTAAATCGATACTCTGGGTTCTATGGCCCGCATCACGGCGTTGATCGGCCAAGCAAGAATCCGAACCGTCGATGCACACCGCATTGCTTGCCACCGAGTCCCACCAAGAATCGAAGTCGCAATTCTGCCCTTCACCACAAAATAGTGTTGACCAAGATAAGCCTATTTCTAGCTGCTGAAGGGGTTTGGCGGTGAAACGCATATCCCATTCAGCCATTTTAGGCACGGCACGCTCTTTTTCAGCCATGCTAAAGCCAGTCTTGAAGGTCCAAGGCCCAATCCAAGATAACCATGGCGTTTCGAAGGCGGCGGCATTATTACGGCTGAGCGACAGTGACTGCATAGGGCGCGCATTGTTAGAGCGATGCAATGCCGAGTCAAATCCCGGCCCCCACCATTGCTCAACCGTACCTAAGGTTGCAATCCAGTTACCCATGATTACAGCAAAATAAGACTCATCGAGACGGAAGTTTTTGTTATCTTGCGGATCGTAGGTCTCAGCAACTGTGGTTTTATAGGCCACACGTGAGCCTAAGTATTCGTATGAGGCTTTAGCCTCACCCTTTTCACGGTAGTCGGAGCCATAATGCTGGAAGCGAGCGGGATCGGTCGCCCCCGAGAGTTTAACCCTAGCATTGCCGCGATTATCGACGGCATTTTGATAGTAAAAGTTAACTCGGGCAAAGGCTTGCACTAATCGGGGAGACAATAGCTCGGGTTCGACTTTCGCTAAGTCGCCACCAATACCAGACCACATCAAGGGAAAGGTATTCACTGGCACACGGATCACGCCCGCATCGGCCAGTGCTTGAATATCGGCTCTTAAATAAATGTCCGAGGCATCCACCCAAGGGGCGGCAGCAACGGAAGCAGAAAACAGTAAACCAGATGCAACGCTAGCAGCGAGGATAGTGGGGGTCAAAAAAGCCTTCATAACATCCTTTTCATTATCATCGCGAGGCCTGATGCCTCAAAGGTTTTATGGAAATACTCAGCCTTATCAGGCTTTTGCGAGGTTAAGCTTGTCGGTCAACGCGCTTGCCACCTCAGGGTGTACAAATTGACTCACATCGCCGCCATGCAGCGCGACTTCCTTCACTAAGGTGGAAGAAATAAAGGAATTTTCTTCGGCCGGTGTTAAAAACACGCTCTCAAGATCTGGGCTTAATCTACGATTCATATTGGCCAATTGGAACTCATACTCAAAGTCAGACACTGCACGCAAACCACGCACCAGCACGCTCGCACGCTGTTCCTTGGCAAAATCCACCAGCAGGCCCGAAAAACCAACCACTTCCACATTATCCAAATGGGCTGTGACGCGGTTTACCAACTCAACGCGCTCCTCGAGAGTAAACCTTGGCTGCTTAGATGGATTGGCCGCAATGCCAATAATCACATGCTTAAACAACTTAGCCGCACGCTCAATCAAATCGGCATGACCATTGGTAATGGGATCGAAAGTCCCAGGATAAATCGCTCTTGTATGCACTTTGCTGACTCAACTCAGATAGATACCCAAAAATCATTGCCGCCAGTCTACTCGTTTTAGCCACTTGAGTGAATCATCCCGATAAAAACCGCTGAAAATCCCGTTAAAAATTGAAATACTGGCAAGAATTCCTCGGATTAAGCCCATGTAAAGGCATGAACTGATATAATGCCGACTCGCTATATATTGGCTTAAGTAGGCAGCGGCTTTTCGTCCAACCTCGATGGATTGAAACCACACCACAACCGATTAAGTCCACGTAATCAGAGCACTTATATGAAAAAAATCGCCATTTTTTGCCATAACTTTTTCTCTAACGGTACAGTAAAAGTCGCCTTATCTCAGGCCGAAGTGCTGCAAGAAGCCGGGCAAGATGTTCACCTCTTTGTGTTCCATAAAGAGGGGGATTTTATGCCACCAGAAAATGTGACGATTCATTATCTTTATGACGCCGGTCAAAAGCCAAGCCTACAGGAGCAAAGACAACGCCTGCAGGCCAAGGTGGCCGAAGCGGAACAATCGGGTAAGTTCTCGCTATTTTTAAGTAACTCGACCGATTGCGATGTCGTTGTTTCCGGCTGCGATTTCGATCCCTGCTATTACTTTTGCCACTGCGCCCTTAAGCAAGAACTCTTGATGGAATTAAAGCGTGGTCCAGTGCATTTCTGGCGTCGCTGGAAAAAGGCTAAGGCACTGATTGGCAAAAAAATCATTACAGTTTCCAATGGCATCGCCGATGAACTCAGAGCTACATTTTGGCTTAAGCCAGAGAGCGTACAGACTATTTATAATCCTTTTAAAATCGAAGAGATTCGTAATAAGTCAAAAGAATTCAACGCTGACATTCCTAATAAGCCTTACATGATTCACGTCGGCCGAGTTACGCGCCAAAAACGGCATGATATTCTCTTTCAAGCCTTGAAACTCGCACCAAACGCACCAGACTTAGTTTTACTAACTAATCGTCCAGAGCGCGCACGGAAAATAGCCAAAAAATATGGGGTAGAAAATAGAATTATAACTCCAGGCTTTCAACAAAATCCTTTTCCTTGGATTGCAAATGCTGAACTGATGCTATTAAGTTCTGATTTTGAAGGTTTTGGATTAGTCATAGTTGAGTCATTAATCTGTAACACTCCAGTTGTTAGCACTGACTGCCCTTATGGTCCAAGCGAGATTCTCACAGGACATTTAGCACAATATCTTGTCCCCGTTCGACAACCCGCTCTACTTGCACAAAAGACACTGGAGTGCTTGGCTTCACCGCCAGCTTTAGACAATCTCGAAATATTAAAAGCCGTAGACAGCCAATATATTGCCGCTCAATATATTGCTCTGGGAAAGAATTAAAATTGAGAACTCCATTGTGAAACTCCACCTTTATAGCAGGTGGCTTTCAAATAGCCCCCTAGAAGGGGGGGCTAAAAAACTAATATTCCATATCCTAACTGAATCAGTCTCTCGACTTCCTCTTTCGCGACTTTATCTTGGTGCCTTACATATCTTCTGATGATACTGACAACGGTAAGATATATGCGATGATGACTCGTATCTGCTCATACAATTACTGGTAACAAAGGCAGTAATTGTATGAGCATTCTTCGGGCAAAGCCTCACATGAACGATCATCATCTCCAAAGGAGGTGGTTTTAAAATACCAATAAATATACACAATACGAGTATTAACTAACGACTATTATCATCATAAAAACTAAATAGTTTTCATGAGTTTTTTATAAGCTATATATCGTGAAAGACGATGCCCGCGCCATGTAAGCAAACCTTTGCTATCAAGATCTCTCAACTCTTCTGCAAATGCTGGTAACATTTCAGCTTGTTGTTCCAATCCTGCTTGCTTACATTTTTTGAGCTGATAACTTAAAAGAGGCCGCATCAAAGTATTTTTTATATGGCTTAACTCCTTACTTCCTAAGTTTTTTTGGTAAGTGTTGTAGATCGAATTGATTACTATGTGATAATCACGAATAAGCTTTGGAGTTGGCTTTTGTTGTGTTATCGAATTCTCATACCTTGTGTATAGATATAATGGGGTTGGAATAACGACTGTCTTTGGACGTTTTGCTAAAATGGAGAAACTGTACGAGATATCTTCATAGTTGACTCCAGGAATAAAATAAAGCCCTTTAACAAGCTGTTTCTTATATAACTTATTCCACACAACCGATCCAATTTTATAAGGCTTTTTATTTTTATGATATAAAGGGTCCGAGATTACTTTATAATTTATTTTTTCAATTTCAAACTTTTTATCTGGATGATCGAAGCCATCAGAATAAACACTCTGCCAAACAACCAAATCCGCTTTATTTTTTTGCGCAAAATAATAGGCTATTTCTAATGTTTGCGGTTGTATCGCATCATCTGGATCGATAAAAAAAATGTAATCACCTAGAGCTACGTTTAAGCCAGTATTGCGAGCGACTGATACACCTTGATTATTCTGGTTTACAATCTTAATTCTTGCATCGTATTTTTTATATTCATCTAAAATAACATCACAATTATCAGGTGAACCATCATTAACACAAATAACTTCAAAGTCTTTAAATGTCTGCGACACAACACTTTTCAAACATCTTCTTAAAAACTTCTCAACATTATAAACTGGAATAATAACAGAAATTACAGGGTGTATATTTGAAATTTCCATATTCACTTCAATCCTAAAGACGTCTTTTCAATTATTCAAGCACAGTAAAATAACATAAAAATAAACTTTATGATAATACAGTTCTATATTATATACGCCATCACAAAACCAAATAAAAAACACAAATCAGACATTCATGAAACAATTAGCTAAACAATTTCCAATAGCCTAACTTGCGGCGCATTTTAAAGTGTCGCAGTAGGTTCAATGGCTTAGGTTTAAGCCAAGCGGTTCCCTTATCGATCAAGGCATCGGAGTACACGCTGGCTAGACTGACCATCTCCCGTGGGGTGGATTTGATTGCAATAATCATGGATATGCGCCATCAAATCATCGGGGCGGCTAAGTGCTCTAGTGAGTGCAGGTTCAATCTCTTCGACTCGGTTAATATCGATTAAATGCGCCTTCGGTGACTGATTTTTAAAGGTCACTACAGGCTTACGCTGCATTAAAAACATCAATAAAATCGAGGATGTATCGCAGAGCATCACATCTCCCGCCTGCAGAAGCGGGATCACGTTGTCGGTTTCCACAAACTGCAGATTCTCATTTTCGAGAGTCTTGTATTGCTCAACAATACTTGGCTTCATCTTAGGATGGAATTGTACCAACCAGCGCCACTGGCTCTTTTGCGACAGGGCTTTAATCTGCTCGAATACCTCAGGCGCACAGGTGAGACTGGGGGAGAATGTAGAGCAAAACAGCACTACAGGCCGAGGATCATCGGGCTTAATGTAAGGATTATCTTTATTTTCAATAAATAAAGGATCGAGCGCTGGCCAGCCAGTTTCAGCCACGGTAAAGGTGCCGATTTTTTTCTCTAGCTCAAGGAAAGGCAACGTCGTCGCGGGCCCTTGGGTGCAATACAGGTCAAAGCAATCACGGATTTCGAAGTGATCTTCTCGCCCCTTATGATTCATTTTGCCCGCATTAAAACCGTGGAACACCCCCACTTTTACTCCAGGGATAAAGCTTGGCACTACGTTACCCGGCACGAACACGGCATCGGGTTTCCATGCCTTAACGGCATCGATATCGGGTAAGCGTTTTTCATCCGCTTTAAGGAATTTGGGGTCGACTTCACGGCCTTCGAGGAACCAACACGCCTCATCGCCACGCGCCAGAATCACTTGCTGCAGCGGCCTTAGCATCGCATAGGAATAGTTCTGTGCTATGTAGAACAAATAACGTCTTTTATTTGATTTACGCGCTTCCACCGCTTTCTCCTTGGGTAAATTATTTCGCTAGCGCGAGATATTGTTCGGCAATCGCAGTCGCATCCACCTTAGCTAAAATCTCCACATTGTCGAGGGATGGCGGCTGGGCGACCACGGCGTCAATCATCTTGGCCAAGGCAGCAGGATTACGACGGGGCACAAGATAGGGAGCCAAATTGCCGGTCAAAATCTCATTAGGCCCATGTGGGCAATCGGTACTGACCACTGGCGTGCCGCAGGCTAAGGATTCGATTAATACCGTCGGCAATCCTTCGAAATCGGAACTCAGCACCAGAGCTTTCGCACGTTTGATCCAAGGAAAAGGATTACTCTGGAATCCAGGAATGATTAAGCGCTTCTCGATGCCGTATTTCTTCGCCGCTTTAATCGCCTTCTTATGGTTATGGCATAACAGCACTACGGGTAACTGATTTTGGGTCTGTTTAAGGGCCTCAAACAACACATCGTGGCGCTTCTGCTTAGCAAAACGTCCCACGTGGATCAGATAGTCACCTTGAGGGATTTGCGGATTATCTTGCTGTGACTGAGCAACAATCTCATTAAATTCAAATGGATTGTAGATAGTTCGCATGGATGCTGGCTGCAAGCGTCCCTTAGCTTGAATCTCTTTGGCGATGCCGTTGGACACTGTGATCAAATGCTGGCCATTGAGCGCTTTTTTCGCCCGCAGTTTCTTATAGTAGGCGAAGGGGCCTAACTTAAACTGACGACTCAACTCTTCTTCAACCGATGAATGCACAATCACATAGAGTGGTGTCACCCCAGTTTTGGTCATCATCAAATTGGTTTTATCAAGATTAGATAAAAACAGATCGAACTTACCGACTCGGTACTCAATCTCGGCAATCTTTGCCCGTAACTTATCGACCGATGCCCCTAGGCGCCCGAAGTGGTCATAATCTTTATCTTTGTCGGCAAAACATTGATGTACAGGTAAATTTTCAGGAGTTTCGTAATAACGATTATCTTCCATGACCAAAAAATGCGGCTCATGCCCTAGGCTAATAAACTGCTTTGCCAAGGTAATCATGACCTTCTCGGCTCCACCACCCGCTAAACTGTCGATGGCTATGGCTATCCGCATGATTTTTCTCCTAAACGATAATCTAAAACTCAGGGTGACAGGCTAACAGTGGTTAACTGTGTGTCTGCTGAATAACCTGATCAAATTTCTCTATCACGGCTTCGACACTAATTAGCGCCATAAGGTGCTCACCCTTAGCACGGGTGCCCCATTTCACCTCACCGCTTTGCTGTGAGGCGATGGCCTCTTGGTAGGCGCTTACCACATACTGCTGCGATAAATAAGGCCCGGTGCGACCTGGGTTGGAATGGGCATATAAACCTATGACAGGCGTCCCTTGCGTGACCGCCATGTGTGCAGGGCCTGTATCGGGCGCTAGCACTAGGCTGGCGCGTTTCAGCAGAGCCAGCAATTGAGTCAAACTGGTTTTGCCGACTAAGTTATCGAGTTTCGCAGAACATGCATTGGCAATATCGTCGGCCAATGTCTTTTCAAGTGCTGTTGGGCCACCGCAGAGAATGACTCGATAACCCTTATTCACCGCATGTTGCGCCACGGCGGCATAGCGCTCGGGCAGCCAATTTCGCTCGGCTTTACTGGCAGCCGCGCAAATGACTAATACCTTCTCGCCATCGGCAATCTGGCGCTGGGCAAATTCAGTATCCGCTTGAGGGACTGGAATATTCCAACTCGGGGTGATGTCGCTCACGCCAATCGCCTTGGCGAATCCCATAAAGCCGTCCAGCACATGGGGCTCTGCTAAAGGTTCGACTCTATGATTGGTGACCAGCCATTGACCTTCTTTGGCGCGGGCACGGTCGAATCCGACCCGAACCTTTGCCGAAATCGCGAGGGAGGCCAAGGTAGCACGTAGCGCCACTTGCATATGTAGCAAGACATCGAAGCGACGGCCTTTCAGCGCCTTATGCAGATTAAGGTAACTGCGCCAGCCCTGGGATTTATCGAAAATCACAAACTCAATACCGGGCAAGTGCTTTAATAGTTGGTATTCGAGCTTGCCTATCACCCAAGTGATTTTGAGCTGGGGATATTGGCGTTGAATCGCCTGCACCATAGCCACGGCATGACAGACGTCACCGATAGCCGATAGCCTAAGCAGGCAGAGAGAATTCATGGTGTTGGGATTTAAACTCAAGCGAATAGCTCTTAAGGTTATTTGGCGCAAGCTAAGGATCTTAATGTAGAATGGCCGCAGGTGCCACGCTTAAGTCAACAAATCTCCCATGAACGCACAAATCAAAATCATAAATACCGCAGATGGCTATATGGCACTTTGCCAAGATACGCCTGAAGACATTACTCCGGCTTGGTTTTCGGTGGATTTCTGGCGTGAAAAAGCCGCGGTAGTGGGATCATCCAAGGGACGTTACACCACTTGGTTTGTGGCCTTTAGCGAGCGTCATTGGGTGTTGCGACATTACTGGCGTGGTGGCCTGATGGAGAAATTCAGTAAGGATGCCTACTTCTATACCGGGCTTGAAAATACCCGCGCCATGGGCGAATTAAGGCTACTTGACTTGCTCTACCGCGAGCAATTTGCGGTGCCTAAACCTATTGCCGCCAATATTGTGCGCGATGGCTTGTTCTACCGTGCCGACATTATTATCGAGCGGGTCAATGGCGCCGAAGACTTGGTCGCTAAGTTAACCAAAGGCGCTATGACTCCAGAGCAGTGGCAAGCATTAGGCGCCACCATTGCCCAATTTCATCGCCGCGGCGTTTACCATGCCGACTTAAACGCAAAGAATATTTTGTGGCAACCACAGCAAACGGATGGCGTACAAGAACGTTTCTATCTGATTGATTTTGACAGGGGTGAAATCAAAACGCCCCATGCGCAATGGCAGAAGGCGAACCTTGATAGGCTGCTACGCTCCTTCAATAAAGAACAAGGAAAACAACCTACGCTCGCCTTTACGCCCGCCGACTGGGCGGCTCTGCTAGCGGGCTATCACTCAGTGCTCCCCAAAGCCTAATCACCTAAACGGCGTTAGGCTGTTTGGCGCGAGAGTAAGGATTCTGCGAGAGCAAACTGACGCTGCAGGGCACCACGATTAGCCTCTACCACGG